>DATAMU010000966.1:0-8963 GCA_036266605.1 Candidatus Acidiferrum sp.
AGCGGCGAAGGCCGAAACCCTGGCAGCACCCACGGCAGAAGCTTTGCACGAAGAATCTGTCGTCGCAGCTCAGGCAACGCCCGTCGTTGTTCCGCTGTCCACAGCAGTGGCGCCGCAGAGCGAATCCGTCGCGCCACCGCCGCCCCCCCCGACGCCCATCGTCGATGCCGCACCGAAAATCGAAGCCAAACTCGAACACGCCGAACACGCATCCGACCACGGCCCCGCGCCCGCGGCAGCGGAGAGCGCCGCCCAATCGCAAGCCCGCACTGCCGCGAGCGAGAGCTCTATCCGCGTGGACGTCACTCTCCTCGACAAGCTGATGAACCTCGTCGGTGAACTCGTCCTCGCGCGCAACCAGATTCTCCAGTTCTCCAACGCCACCGAAGACGCCGGACTTCTTGCCCCCAGCCAGCGCCTCAACCTCATCACCACCGAGTTGCAAGAAGGCGTGATGAAAACGCGCATGCAGCCCATCGGCAATATCTGGAGCAAATTCCCCCGCACCGTGCGCGACGTCGCGACGATGTGCGGCAAGCAAGTGCGCATCGAGATGGAAGGCAAAGAAACCGAACTCGACAAAACGATCGTCGAAGCGATCAAGGATCCGCTTACGCATATCGTTCGCAATTCCGTCGATCACGGCATCGAAAAGCCCGAACGGCGCGTCGCGGTCGGCAAACCTGCCGAAGGCCGCCTGCTCTTGCGCGCCTATCACGAAGGCGGGCAGGTCATCATCGAGATTTCCGACGATGGCGGTGGCCTCGACGCCGACAAGATCCGCCGCAAAGCGGTCGAAAAAGGTTTGATCACGCCGGAACAGGCCGCGCGGATGGGCGAGCGCGAAGGCGTCAACCTCATCTTTCTTCCCGGGTTCTCCACCGCTGAAAAAGTTACCAACGTTTCCGGCCGCGGCGTCGGCATGGACGTCGTCAAGACCAACATCGAAAAAATCGGCGGCACCGTTGACGTGCAATCGAAACCCGGCACTGGCACGACGGTACGCATGAAGATTCCGCTCACGCTCGCGATCATACCCGCGCTCATCGTCACCAGCGGCGGCGACCGCTACGCCATTCCGCAAATCAGCCTGCTCGAACTAGTCCGTCTCGACGGCGAAGACGCGCAAAAGGGGATCGAGCTCATTCAAGGCGTTCCCGTGCATCGGCTGCGCGGCCGCCTCCTCCCTCTCGTCTATCTCAATCGCGAACTCAAGGTCGAAGATGAAGCGCCTGATCTCTCGAAGCTTCCTGCCGTCAACATCGTCGTGCTCCAGGCTGACGAGCGCCAGTTCGGTCTCGTCGTCGACGAGATCAACGACACCGAAGAAATCGTCGTCAAGCCGCTGGGAAAACAGCTCAAAGGAATCAAAACCTTCGCAGGCGCGACGATCATGGGCGACGGCCGCGTGGCGCTGATTCTCGACGTGCTCGGCCTGGCGCAAACCTCTAACGTCGTCAGCGAAAATCGCGAGCGTGCGCTCAGCGACAAGGAGCGCCACGTTGCATCGATGGCGGGTGAGCGTCAAACCATGCTCCTCTTCCAGTGTGGCGCCGACGGCCGCATGGCCATGGATCTCTCCCTCGTCGCGCGGCTCGAAGAATTCAAATCCGAAATGGTCGAGTGCGCCGGTGATGTACAGGTTGTGCAATACCGCGGGCAAATCATGCCGCTGCTGCGCGTTTCCGATCTGCTGACCGGCCATAGCGGCAATGGCTACTCCGGCGGAAACGGCAAGCGCGACCTCGCCACCACGCTGCAAGTAGTCGTCTACTCCGAGCAAGGCCGCAGCGTCGGTCTCGTCGTCGACCGCATCCTCGACATCGTCGAAGAAGCCATCGTTCCGCAGCAGCCTTCGAAACGCGATGGCTTGCTCGGCTCGGCCGTGATTCAGCAGCGCGTCACCGATCTGCTCGATGTACGCGGTTTTGTCCGCACGGCGAATCCCGATTTCTTCGAGGCACCGGTTGCGGGCGGAGGGCGACGACCGTGAGCAACGCCCAGCAGTTCTGCACCTTCTACGTCGATCGTCAATTCTTCGGCGTGCCCGTGCAGCAAGTTCAGGAAGTCATCCGCTACCAGGAAATGACCCGCGTGCCGCTCGTTCCGCGCGTGATCCGCGGTCTCATCAATCTCCGCGGACAGATTGTCGTTGCCATCGATCTGCGGCGCCGCCTGAATTCACCCGAACGTCCAGAAAACCAGCTCCCGATGAACGTCGTCGTTCGAACCCCCGACGGCGCGCTCAGCTTGCTTGTTGACGAAATCGGCGACGTACTCGAGGTACAGGAAGAAACGTTCGAACGCCCGCCGGAAACGCTCCAGGGAATTGCGCGTGAGCTTGTTTCGGGCGTCCACAAGCTGTCGGGAGGGCTGTTGCTGATTCTCGATACGGAAAAAGCCGTGAACGTCACCGACACGGATGCGCTGCTCGCGGGAGCGGAAGCGTGAGCCCGACCATGCCGCTCGTTCGGACGTTGCGTGCCGTCGCCATCGACGCGCTCATTGATCTTGCTTTACACGAACACGCGCTCCGCACCGGGGCGAAGGAGAAAAATCGTCATGGGAGTTAAGTTGCCTGCCGTTCGCCGTACCGATTCGCTATTCGCTCAAGTAGGTGGAAAATCCAACATCACGGCGATCGTCGACCGCTTTTACGAGAAGATGCTCGCCGACACCGATATCCGCCCGCTGCTCGCGAAAGCCAACCTGCCCGCGCTCAAGCAACGCCAGGCGCAATTCCTGGCGTACGCGCTCGGCGGCCCTACCGACCCGAAAGGTCGCGTCACCGCACCCGGACACGCGCATTTGCTCACGCAGCCAAGCCAAGTCGAGCGCGCCGCGACGCACCTCGCGCTCGCTCTCAGCGAACTGAATATTGCCCCTGAACTTGTCGATGCCGTCATGGAACGCATGACCCAGGAACTCGATCGCGAAGCATCCGATGCCGAGTACGGCGTGGACGAAATTGATGTAAGCGAGAGAGAAGAGCTGATCGGCGAACTCGCTGCCGTCAGTCGTGCGTACGCCGTGGCCGAATTCCAAATGGATGGCACCCTCCTCACCGCCAACGAAAACTTCCTCGCCGCTACGGGCTATATGCTCAATGAAGTCAAGGGCCGTCATCACAGCATCTTCGTCGACGACTCCCATCGACAGAGCCCGGAATACCGGGGATTCTGGGAAAAACTCAATCGTGGCGAAGCCGTATCGGGCGAAGCTCGCCGCGTTGGCAAAAATGGCCGCGAGCTATGGTTGCAGGCTACCTACACTCCTATCCTCGACCTCAACGGCAAACCCTCGAAAGTTTTTGCCACCGCCATTGACGTGACCCCGCAACACTCCGTCACTCAGGAGCTAAAAGACCTTCGCGTTCGCGCCCAAATGAGCGATCTCACCAGCATCGTCTCGGAAGCCGATCTTAAAGGCGACATCGTCACCGTCAACGAAAAGTTCCTCGAAGTCTCGAAATATCCTCGCGAGGAGCTGATCGGACATCCGCATAACACCACTCGCCATCCAGATATGCCCAAGGCCGTCTTCAAGGAAGTCTGGTCCACGATCGGACGCGGCAAGACGTTTCGCGGCGTGATCAAAAACCGCGCCAAGGACGGCACGCCTTATTACGTTGACGCCGTCATCGCCCCGGTTCTGGGAGAGAACGGCAAGCCGATGAAATACATCGGCGTGCGCTACGACATCACCAAGAGTGAGCTGGAACGCCAGGAAGCGCGCGGTATCGTCGGCGCGATCGATTCAAATTTCTGCTACGCGCAGCTCACCGTCGAGGGTGCGTTTCTCTCGGCCAATACGCACTTTCTCGAATTGTACGGCTACCGGCAGGAGGAACTCGTCGGAAAGAACCATCAGGTTCTGGTGGACACCACTCAGGCGCATTCCAGCGGTTACTCGGAGTTCTGGAGCCAGCTGCGCACCGGTAAGGCGCAAGTCGGCGTTTTCAAAAATGTGACCAACGATGGACGCGAGGTCTACTTGCAAGCCGTCTTCGGCGCGGTGCGCGACGAAATGGATCGCGTTATGAAGATCGTCGTTGTCGGCACAAACGTGACTTCCGAAAAGGTCGCCGCCGCCGATTTTGCCGGCCAGATCTCCGCGATCGGAAAATCGCAAGCCGTCATCGAATTTCAAATGGACGGCACCATCGCTCAGGCTAACGACAATTTCCTTCGCACCATGGGCTACACGCTGGATGAGATTAAGGGCAAGCACCACGCCATCTTCGTCGATGAGAATTACCGTAACAGTCCCGACTATCGCGATTTTTGGGCCAAACTCAACCGCGGTGAATATCAGACAGGCGAATACAAACGTGTCGCTAAAGGGGGGCGCGAAGTCTGGATTCAGGCTTCCTACAATCCGATCCTCGATCTCAATGGCAAACCCTTCAAAGTGGTCAAGTATGCCAGCGATATCACGCCTCAAAAGGTCGCCGCCGAGGAACTCCGCCGTAAAGTGGATTCCATGCTCGTTGCCGTCTCGGCAGCCTCACGCGGCGACCTCACCCAGGAAATTACTGTCAGCGGCCAGGACGCCATCGGCCAAATGGGTGCCGGTTTGTCTCAGCTGCTTTCGAATCTGCGCATCAGTATCGGCAAAATCGGCCAGACCGCCGCTACTCTGTCCACGTCTTCGGGCGAGCTTTCCAGCGTCAGCCAGCAGATGAGTGCCAACGCCGAGGAAACCTCCTCGCAGGCCAACGTCGTCTCCGCCGCCGGCGAACAGGTCAACCGTAACCTTCAAACTGTCGCCACCGGCAGTGAGGAGATGAGCGTTTCCATCAAGGAAATCGCCAAGAATGCCACTGAGGCCGCCAAGGTTGCCACGGAAGCGGTAAAAGCCGCTCAGGCCACCAATGTCACGGTGAGCAAGCTCGGCGAATCCAGCGTCGAAATCGGCCAGGTGATCAAAGTCATTACCTCCATCGCGCAGCAAACCAACCTCCTCGCGCTCAACGCCACCATCGAGGCCGCTCGTGCCGGTGAAGCAGGCAAAGGTTTCGCAGTCGTCGCCAACGAAGTGAAGGAACTCGCCAAGGAAACCGCCAAAGCCACCGAAGACATCAGCCGCAAGATCGAAAGCATCCAGGTTGACACCAAGGGAGCGGTCGAAGCCATCGGCACCATCACCCGCATCATCACCCAGGTCAACGATATCTCGAACTCCATCGCATCTGCCGTCGAAGAGCAGAACGCCACCACCAATGAGATGTCGCGCAACGTCACCGAAGCCGCGCGCGGCGCCAGCGAAATCGCAAAAAACATCGCCGGTGTCGCCGAAGCCGCTCAAAGCACATCGCACGGCGCTGGCGACTCGCAACGTGCTGCGCAGACGCTTACGACCATGTCCACCGAACTGCGCGAACTCGTTGCGCAGTTCAAATACTAAATCGCTGCTGCCCTCGCCAAACTCCCACCGGCCGCGCCGGGAAAGGCAGACACACGCTTCGCGCCATGCCGCCCATTCGCATCCTCGTCGTTGACGATTCGGTCGTGATTCGCAAGGTGCTCACCGACGCCCTTGCGGGCGATCCTGCCGTCGAAGTTGCCGGGACTGCCTCCGACGGCCGTCTCGCCCTTGCCAAAATCGGCCAGCTCAACCCCGACATCATTACCCTCGACGTCGAAATGCCCAACATGTCCGGCCTCGAAACCATTAAGGAAATCCGCAAATCCCACCCACACCTGCCGATCATCATGTTCAGCACGTTGACCGAGCGCGGTGCCGCCACCACGCTCGACGCACTTGCTCTTGGCGCCAGCGATTACGTTACCAAGCCCAGCAACACCGGAAGTCTCGATGTCACCATGCTGCGCATCAAGGAAGATCTACTCCCGAAAATCAAAGCGCTCTGCGGGCGCGGATTCGCCGACAAAAAGCCCAACTTTCCTCCTCCCAAGCCGCCACAACCGATCGCCGTCGCTGAACGCGCGAAAGCGCGCATCGAAGTGCTCGCCATCGGCTCGTCCACCGGGGGACCCAATGCTCTTGCCGAGGTCATTCCAGCCATTCCGGCCGATTTTCCCGTGCCGATCGTCATCGTTCAGCACATGCCGAAGCTCTTCACTCGTCTCCTCGCCGAGCGGCTCGACAAAGCCTCCGCAATCTCGGTCCAGGAAGGCGAGCCCGGCAGACGAATCGAGCCCGGCAACGCCTGGATCGCTCCCGGCGACTTCCACATGGTCCTCGAGCGCCGCGCTGCTGGCGTCCACCTTGCGATGAACCAGGATCCTCCCGAAAATTCCTGCCGTCCCGCCGTCGATGTCCTTTTTCGCTCCGTCGCCGCCACGTTTGGCGCAAACACCCTCGCCGTGGTTCTCACCGGCATGGGTTCCGACGGCGTTCTGGGCTCGCAAGCCGTCCGCGAAAAAGGCGGACGCGTCTATGTTCAGGACGAAGCCAGCTCGGTCGTCTGGGGTATGCCCGGGCAGACCGCCGCGGCCGGATTCGCTGACAACATTTACCCCTTGCGCAGCATCGCCGCTGAAATCGATCGCCACGTTCGCGCCACTCGTCAAAGTTCTCTCGCTGGCAAGACGATAGGAGTGAAGTGAGACACGATGCCGCTTGATACTCAGACGCCGCCGAAACCTTCGATCACCTCTTCACGAGACGACGAAGCGCGCGATCCCGTTTACACGAAAATCCGCGATCTCATCTACCAGGCCTGCGGGATCTACCACTCTGAGGAAAAACTTTATTTGCTCGCCGGCGCTTGCAAGCGCCGCATGGTTGCGAACGCCAAAACGACCGATCCGCGCCAGTACCTCGACCTCCTCAATGGTGTCTCCACCCGCGTCGTCGAACTCCGCGAACTCCTAAACGAAATCACCATCGGCGAAACCTGCCTCTTCCGCAGCCAACCGCAGCTCACCGCCCTCCAAAACGTGATTCTTCCCGAACTCATCGAGACCCGCGGCAAAATTGGCCTCAAGAAACTGAAAATCTGGAGTGCCGGTTGCTCCACTGGCGAAGAGCCCTACACGCTCGCAATGTTTCTCATCGAACAGAGTGAAAAGCTTCTCAAAGGCTGGACGTTCGAAATTCAAGCCACCGATCTCAACGATCGCTCGGTCGAAGCCGCCAAGAACGGCGTCTACGGCGGTTACGCACTCCGCAACACCAGCGATCTTTACAAACGCAAGTACTTCACCCCTGCCGAAAGCGACAAGCTCCGCGTCAACGACGAAGTGCGCAGCCGCATCACCTTCTCCCGCCTTAATCTCAACGACGACAGCAAGATGCTCTTCATGAAAGGCATGGACCTCATCTTCTGCTGCAATGTCCTAATCTATTTCGACATCGCCTCCAAGCGCCGCGTCGTCCAGCACTTCTTCTCCAGCCTCCAGGCGCCCGGCTACTTTTTCCTCGGCCACGCCGAGTCGCTCTACCAGGTCACCGATCAGTTCCGTCTCGTCCATCTTCCTGGCACCACCACGTACCTCAAGGGCCTGCCGGGCTCGGAAGGGAATCCCAAGCCATGACCGCCATCGCTCCGCGCGAAATGCAAAAAAGGGTCGAATCCTTGCGCTCGCTCCCTTCTTCGCCCGCCGTCCTCAAGCCGCTCCTCGAACTCCTCCATCAGCCGCCCGACAAAGTGCAGATCGATCAGGTCGTAAAACTCGTCTCGTACGAAAAAACCATCACCGCGCAACTCTTGCGCATCGCCAACTCTCCCCTCTACGGTCGCACAAAACCCGCCGAGTCCATTCAAGCCGCCATTTTCACGCTTGGCATCCAGCGCATCGAAGACATTCTCCTCAGCAACTGTTTCAGCAAAATGGTTCCGCGCGACAAATGGGTCGTCGATCCGGGGGTTTTCTGGCGTCACTCTTTCGGTTGCGCCCTGGTCTGCCGAGAATTCGCCGATCGCATCGGCTACAATGACCCCGACAAAGCCTATCTCGCCGGGCTCCTCCACGATCTCGGGATTATCGTCAATTCACTCGCATTCACCGACCAATACCGCGATGTGCTCGCCCGTGCCGTCGAAGCCGGCCGCCCTCTCGACGAACAGGAAGAAGACACCCTCGGGTTCACGCATTGCCAGAGCGGCGTGATCCTCGCCAAAGCTTGGGCTCTTCCGCAATCCATTCGCGACGTCATCGAATGGCACCATACCACCACGCTCGCTCGCGCCGGCGATCCGCTCATCGCCATCACGCATCTCGCCGACCTTCTCTGCCGTGTCCGCAATCTCGGGTACGGCTACGAAGAGTGGCGCGTTGTGGATCTCGCTACCGATCCCGGCTGGATTGATCTCAAGGAACATTGTCCCAAGCTCGCCACCATGGATCTCGCGCGCTTCACCATGGATCTCGACGCGTACGTCGTAAAAATCACAAAACTCGTGGACACGATTTTCTCGGTCAACTGACGTACGGCACCGAACAGGATTTGCACGGCAACAATCTCAGAACCAGGGAGCGGAAGACAGACATGCAAACGAGGATTTCAGGAGACTCACAGTGAAGAAACTCAAAGTCTTGATCGTCGATGATTCATCCGTCATGCGCAAAATCGTTGAGCGCGCCCTGCGTCAGGCGGGCCTCGATCTCAGCGAAGTTGCCGAGGCCAGCAATGGAGCCGAAGCGCTCGCCGAAATTCAGAAAGGAGCGCCAGACATGATCCTCTCCGACATCAACATGCCGGTCATGGACGGCCTCGAGTTCCTCAAAAATCTCCAGACCGTCGACTCAGCCAAAGGCGTCCCCGTCATCATGATCACCACCGAAGGCAGCGAAGCTCGCGTCGTCGAAGCGCTCTCTGCCGGCGCAAAGGGATACCTTCGCAAGCCTTTCACGCCCGAACAAGTCAAAGAGCGCGTCGCACCGCTCCTCGGAGGTGGCCAGTGAAATCCATGACGCAATCGGGCACGCAGGCAACCATCCCGTTTGACCCCAACTGGAAAACCATCATGGAGTGCGCCGCCCTCGAGGTTTTCG
>DATAMU010000967.1:0-2945 GCA_036266605.1 Candidatus Acidiferrum sp.
TCGGCGCAGTTGGGGGCTTTTGTCGCGACGATAGCGCGGGCGGCGCATTTGCGGCGGGCGCGGGCGTAAGAGAATTCACCACAGAGAACGAAGAGGGGACAGAGGCGGAGGGTCGCAGCTATTCGTCGTAAACGGCGCGCAGCGTTCGGGGCAATTGCTTGGCCGCTGAAGAAAGAAAAAACAGGTATCGGCTGGGTTGAAGCCCGGGCAAGCTGGGGCGCAGCGGTGCTGCGCCCCTACACGGATGTGCTCGTCGGTCGAAGAGTGCTCGGCGAGCGATTGACGGTACACTTGGCGGGCAATGGCTCGCCAACGACTTGGGCAACATTTTCTTGCGGATGCAGATTGGCGCGAACAGATCGCGCGGGCGATTCGCGTTTCGGCGCATGCGCCGGAATTTTCGGCTTCGCTGGATCGTTCCTCGGACAAATCATTTTGCTGGATTGAAATTGGAGCCGGGCACGGCGAGATGACGGAATATCTCGCGGCGACCGGGGCGCCGGTTACGGCGATTGAGATTGATCCGCCGCTGGTGCGGCGGCTGACAAACCTGTCGCGACGATTCCCTAACCTAAATGTTGTCTCGAGCGATGTGTTGATGGTGGATATCGCGGAAATCGCGGCCGGGCGACGCGTACGCGTCTACGGAAATTTGCCGTACTACATCACGTCGCCGATTTTGCATCACTTGTTCGAGTCGGCTTCGATCATCGATGAGATTCACGTGATGATTCAGCTGGAGGTTGCAGAGAGATTAGCTGCGCAGCCGGGCACGCGAGATTACGGATATTTGTCGGTGGCGACGCAGTTGTACGCGCGGCCGGAGTTGGTGCTGGAAATTCCGCGGCAGGCTTTCGATCCGCCGCCGGAGGTGGTGTCGGCGCTGGTGACGATGAGGTTGCCGGGGCAGGCGGCGAAGCTTGGGATTGTTGAGAAAGAGAAATTTTTGGAATTCGTGAAGGTGTGTTTCGCGCAAAAGCGAAAGACGTTGGTGAACAACTTGAAAGCGATGGGCAAGCCCGATGAAGTACGGGCTGCGATGGAGCGATGCGGGATTCGAGCGGATGCGAGGGCCGAGCAGTTGAATGTCGCGGAGTTTGCGAAGTTGTCTCGCGAACTCGGATCGGTTTCGAACGTGTCAGCGCCGGGCGGAGCGAGCCCCGCCCTGACAAACACGAGGCGAATTTGAATCGGGACTATTTGGTTTTGGTGGCGACGAGGCGGTCAGGGTAGTCGCTCATGATGCCGGAGACGCCGGCTTCGATGAGGAGGCGCATGTGGGCGGGCTGATTGACGGTCCAGCACACGACTTGCAGATCGTTCTTCTTGGCGTCGGCTAGAAGCGTGGGAGTGACGAGGTCGCCGCGAATGGCAAGTTGTCTCGCGCCGATTTCGACGGCGCGCTCGATGGGATTATCGAGTTGGCCTTCGAAGAGAAGACCGGTCATCAATGTTGGCTCGATTTTGCGGAGCGCTTCGAGAATCGCTGAGTCGAAGGAAATCACGATCGTGCGGGCGATTTCGCCGGAGCTGCGCAGCGCGCCGATCAGGGCATGTTCGCCGCCCCACGAACCGGTCGGCTTCAATTCCAGATAAAAAACGACATCGTGCTTTTTGGTGAACTCGAGAATTTCTTCGAGCGTGGGGATACGTTCGCCGGTGAATTCGCTGCCGAACCATGAGCCGGCGTCGAGGCGGCGCAGTTCGGTCAAGGTGAGATCGTGGACTTTGCCTTTGCCGTTCGTGGTGCGGTCGACGGTGTCGTCGTGGATGGCGACAAAGCGAGTGTCGCGAGTGAGTTGGAGGTCGGTCTCGATGAAGGCGGCACCGAGCGAGACGGCGCGGCGGAAGGCGGCCAGCGTGTTTTCGGGTGCGTGGCCGGAAGCACCGCGATGTGCGATGACGAGCACGGTTAAACGCTCTCCCTTTTGACTTGCAAGGCGATGGTTTTGCAGATCGAGCGTGAAAGTGTTCTCACCACGGAGTACCTTGAAACATGCTAACATCCGCGACCTAGTGAGCCGATGCGCGAGTTCGAATTCCGCGTCGTGAGTCTAAACTCCAAAATCTCAGACGGAAATCATCGAGGAGAGAAAAAATGGCAATTCATCGCCGCATCGCGGTTGCGCTGTTCGCTTTGGTGGTTGGCTTCGCGTCTGTGTCCGGCATGGCTACGCGGGCGCAGGAACCCAAGGCGCAGCAGAACATGATCAAGGAGGTTCGCCATCAACTGGTGCTGCTTCCCTACTACTCGGTGTTCGACAATCTGTCGTTTCGCCTGGATGGAAGCAAAGTGGTCCTGTTGGGGCAGGTGGTGCGGCCGACGCTGAAATCGGATGCTGAGGCCGCGGTGAAGAGCATAGAGGGAGTGTCGAGCGTACAGAACGACATCGAAGTGCTGCCGAACTCGCCGATGGACGATCAGATCCGCCGGGCGACGTATCGGGCGATTTACAGCGAGCCTGGGCTGTCGCGGTATGCACTTTCGGCGGTGCCGTCGATCCACATCATCGTCAAGAATGGGAATGTGACGCTGGAAGGGGTCGCCGATAATGAAACGGATAAGAATCTGGCAGGGTTGCGGGCGAACGGGGTGCCGAACGTGTTCTCGGTGAAGAATAACCTCGTCGTTACCAAGTAGATCGCGTCGATCTTGCGGATTGGAGCCGCCATTCCTGTATTTTCAGCGGGGATGTCGGCTCTTTTCGTTTGGGCAGGGCGTGCAACGGGGAAAAGGCGCTGGTCGGCATAGCAACCAATGTTTTCAGTACGTTAACTGACACGCACCCGGTGGAACCGCCGTACCATTAAAGTTTTTGGCCTGCCCGCCGATGATGTTCCGGTCATGCCCAACCTCTACTTCTGCCAGCCGCACGCACAGAACCAGGGAATGCTCAGGGCAGTGATATCACCAGCCGATGCCAAAAGGCTGATCGGGTCGGGTG
>DATAMU010000968.1:0-3219 GCA_036266605.1 Candidatus Acidiferrum sp.
AATTATCCAGGTACCGATTCGAATGGTCGCGCCTACACGCAAAACAAATCGAGGGCGAGCCTGAGCCCGCCCTCGAAATCCTTACCGCGCGCCAACCTCCGCGCCCGCCACCGCACCGAGCCCCGCCGCCTTACGCAGCGCGTCCGCCCGATCCGTCTTCTCCCATGTGAATCCCGGTCCCGTGCGCCCAAAGTGCCCGTACGCCGCCGTCGGCTTATAAATCGGCCGTCGCAAATCCAGCGTCTCGATAATCGCCTTCGGCGTCAGCTTGAACGACTCCCGCACCAGCGAATTGATCTTCTCTTCCGGCACCGTCGCGGTCCCGAACGCATCGATCATCACCGACACCGGCTCGGCCACGCCGATCGCGTACGCCAACTGCACTTCCGCCTTGCGCGCCAATCCCGCCGCCACCACGTTCTTCGCGATGTACCGCGCCATGTAGCATGCCGAGCGATCCACCTTCGACGGATCCTTGCCCGAAAACGCGCCACCGCCGTGCCGCCCGTAGCCGCCGTACGTGTCCACGATAATCTTGCGACCCGTCAGCCCCGCATCGCCCATCGGTCCGCCGATCACGAATCGTCCCGTCGGATTGATGTGAAACTTCGTGTTCTTGTCCAGCATGTTCGCCGGCACGATCGGCTTGATCACATGCTCCACGATCCCGTCATACAAATCCTTCGCCGAAATCTTCTCGCCATGCTGCGTCGAAATCACCACCGTGTCGACGCGGAATGGCCGCCCATCGCGATACTCGATCGAAACCTGCGACTTCCCATCCGGCCGCAAATGCGGCACCTTCTTGCTCTTCCGCACTTCCGACAACTTCTGCGCCAGCCGGTGAGCCAACTGAATTGGCATCGGCATCAGCTCTTCCGTTTCGTCGCACGCAAATCCAAACATCAATCCCTGGTCGCCCGCGCCGCCCGTATCCACGCCCATCGCGATGTCCGGCGACTGCTTCTTCACCGTGCTCATCACCGCGCACGTTTCGCAGTCATATCCATACTTCGCGCGGTCGTAGCCAACGCCCTTAATCGTGTCGCGCACGATCGTGTCGTAATCCAGCGTCGCCGTCGTCGTGATCTCGCCCGACACCACCGCCAATCCCGTCGTCACCAACGTCTCGCAGCCCACGCGCCCCTTCGGATCCTGGCGCAGCACCTCATCCAACACCGCATCCGAAATCTGATCCGCAATCTTGTCCGGGTGACCTTCCGTTACCGATTCCGATGTGAACAGAAAATTCCGCAATCCTTCGCTCAAAACGAATTCTCCTTCGTAGGGTGCGGAGCCCTTGCCCCGCTAGATCGATCGCTCTGTGAGCTGGCAAACAACGCGTAAAGAGGACCACACCAAAGTAACATCCCCCCACCCCTCAAATCAACGCACTCATTTCCAACGGCTTACACCCGCATCCAACAGCAATTTTCCGCCCCCGAACGGCATCTTCTAGCATTGTAGTGCCCCCTTCGGCGTCCCTGTTTTCGGCCCGTCGGGTGCCGCACCCTTAGCTTCTCAAGGGTGCGGTTTTTTGACCTTACCCTCACCCGGTTGCCCCACCTTGACCCCGCGGCGACAGGCCGAGGGCAGATCGCAGCCGAAGCGCCACCGTCGCCCGTCCTAGCGTTGTATCGCCGACAATCTGCCGCCGACTTCCTCCGCGTAGGGGCACCGCACCGCCCGGGTGCCCCACCCTCGCCTTTCAGAGGTTGGGGATTTTGACTTTCGGACGATCTGCCTCCTCCGCTGAAAAAACTGCCCGCCAAACCAAATCTAGCGGCGCACCTCGCCCGGCCCGCCCCAATTTCCAATTTCCCTTTCCCAATTTCCCTTCCCAATTTCCCTTTTCCAATTTCCCTTTTCCAATTTCCGCCCTACTTCTTCCCCGCCAGCCTCATCTGCCCCTCATGCATCGCCGCATGCGTCGTCCGGCTCAACAACACCGCCAACCGATTCCGCCACGGCTCCTTCGCAAAATCCTCCGCCGACACCGAGTCATGCCGCTCCAGCCACTGCTCCGCCGACAACTTCTCCATCGCCGCCGTCAGCTTGTCATTCACCTCGCGCCACGCCTTCCTCAACTCCGCCGCCGGCAACTCGTCATCCAGATCCGTCTTGTCCGCTTTCACGATAAACGCCTCATCCAACTCCGAATGCAACCGCTCCCCCAGCCGCAACGTCGCAAACAACCGGTCATGCACCGCCGTCAAATGCCCCAGCAGGTAGTACACCCGGTTCCGCCCAGGCGCCACCTCCCGCTGCAACTCCTCATCCCCAAACGCCCCAATCGTCTTATCCACTTGCCCCACCACCTGCCTCCACGAACTCACCGCATTCCTCACCATCACATTTTCCCCGCCCATATCGCCCATCCCTTTCCGCAGCCTGTCGGCAGTTGGGTGCCGCACCCTTTTGCTTTTTAAAGGGTGCGGTTTTTGACTTTTCCCAATCGTCCCGCTCAACCCCCAATCAGATGTGCATGCTCCCGCAAAAGGTATTCACTCGGGAGGGCACGGCTTCAGCCGTGCCGTAACGCACCCCTCACACAGCGGCTTCAGCCGCTGAGGTCACCCTCAAATCCAGTACCGACCTCCGCCACTCCACTCCCGCCGTCACAAGCGCAGAAGCACCGTTCTGAGGATTCGTTCGGACGGTGATATTCTTCCTAAGCAATCACTTTTCCGCGCAACGCTAGACGAGGTTAAGACGATTTTGTATCAGATTGGAAAATTTGCGCAGGTTAGCGGCATTACCGTCAAATCGCTGCGTTTTTACGATGAAATTGGCGTGTTGCACCCGGCCAGCGTGAATCCCTTGACGGGATACCGCTACTACCACCCGGAGCAGCTTGAGGAATTGGCTTCGATCCTCGCGCTTCGGGATATGGGCGTGTCGTTGTGCGCCATCCGCGAAATGAAATCCAGAGCGGGCACACTCGCGGACAAACGTGAGCTGTTGAACGATCTCCGACGGCGCTTGGAGAAATCGATCCGAACGGCAGCCCTGTCCGTGAAATGGATTGACGCCGAGCTTGATCAACTGGACGACAGCGTCCGGCCAGTACCGGTGCTCATGAAGCGAAAGCCAGAGCTGGCGATCGCGTCCGTTCGTTCCAAGGTTTCGAGTTACGAAGAGATAGAGCGATTGGAAGATACACTCCTGAAGTGTCTGCCCGAGGAAGCCATCGCAGACACGCGCGGCGTGCTCTGGCAT
>DATAMU010000969.1:0-5107 GCA_036266605.1 Candidatus Acidiferrum sp.
CGGTTTTTTCATTTTCTGGGAATCCGAGGTGGTCGAGGGATGGCGAAAGACGTCAGATTCGCCTGGCGCTTTCATGGCCCTGTGGGGCGCGGCGTTTCTGTGTGGGGGCGCCTACATGGTAGTGGGAAGATTCTTCCACGATGCGTGGCTTAAGCGCCGCACCTACTACGCCGCAACGAACCGACGCGTGCTGATTGTGCAAGATGGCCTCTTTGAAAAATGTAAGACCAAGATGATATTCCTTGAGGCGATTCCGGACATGAATCGCGAAGGAACATCTCGCGGAACGATTTGGCTTGGAGAAAAGCTCCCGTTAATGGCGTCGAAAGGGAAAAAGACGCGGGGTTCCAGTCGGTTCTCGTTGGGCGATCCGCTGACGCTCGCCGATATCGAGGACGTTCGCGGAGTCGAGCAATTGATCGCCGACTTGCGAGCCAAATCAAAGTTACCCGGCAAAGAGCCGGGGCTCGGATTCTCACACTGAGGATCACCTAACCGCGCGCGATGAAGCGGTGCAGTGTCGGCACTTGCGCATCGCAATGCTATAATTTGCCGATATGAAAGCACACGTTTGGGTAATGCCGAAGCGCACGGTTCTCGATCCTCAGGGGCAGACGATTCATCACGCGCTGACGGGGCTGGGCTATGGCGAGATTAAAGATGTGCGCCAGGGGAAGTTTTTTGTGCTCAATCTCGATGGCTGGAATCGCGACGAGGCGCAGAAGCAGCTCGAGAAGATATCGAAGGAAGTGCTGACGAATCCGGTGATTGAGGAATACCGATTCGAGATCGTCGATTGAGTTGCGACACACGCCGAACCGCCTAAGCCCGGGGTGCTATAGCCGCTATATATCTGATAACAATGCAGTTACCCGCTGTGCTCTCCTAGTACGCCACTCCTAAGCCACATCGGTACCAACGTCACCCTGCCCGCACAAAACTCGCATGCTACCCTTTTCGCATCAGGCAGTGGTGTTCCCGGCATCAGATTAGCAGCGGAATCGCAAAAGTAAGCGCCAGCATCGGCAAGCGCCAGGAGAAGTCCCCGCATGTGCGGAATTGTCGGCTATATCGGATCGAAAAAAGTTGTCCCCGTCATTGTTGAGGGTCTGCGAAAGCTCGAATATCGCGGCTACGACTCGGCAGGCATCGCGGTCGTCACCAAAGAAGGCAAGCTCGAAATTCGCCGTGCGCCCGGCAAGCTGCGCAACCTCGAAGAAGCGCTGGCGAAGGCGCCGATCGAAGGCACCTACGGCATCGGCCACACGCGCTGGGCGACGCACGGACGTCCGACGGAAGAAAACGCGCACCCACATCGCGATTGCACCGGCAACTACGTCGTCGTACACAACGGCATCATCGAAAATTATCTGGAGCTGAAGGAACAGCTTCAAGCCGAGGGGCATAAGTTCGTCACGGAGACGGACACGGAGATCGTTGCGCACCTCGTCGAGAAAAATTCACAGGGCGGCAAGCTGTGCCTGGAAGAAGCGGTGCGGCAGACGCTGAAGCAACTGCGCGGGATATATTCGCTGGTGATGCTATCGGCGCGCGAACCCCAAAAGATCGTGGCGGCGCGGCTTGGCCCGCCATCGGTGATCGGTCTCGGCGATGGCGAATATTTTGTCGCGAGCGATATTCCGGCGCTGCTCGAGCACACGCGCAAGATTTTCTTTCTCGCCGACGGCGACATCGCTGTCCTGACTCCGTCCGGCGTCAAGGTGATGGATCACGACGGCCGCCCCGTCGAACGGCCCGCACAGCACGTGGCGTGGGATCCGATCATGGCGGAAAAGGGCGGCTATAAGCATTTCATGCAGAAGGAGATTTTCGAGCAGCCGCGCGCCGTGCGCGACACGCTGCTGGGCCGCATTTCGCAGGACACCGGCAAAATCTTTTTGGACGACATGCAGATCACGGAGCAGCAGTTCCGTGAGTTCGAGCATGTGCGTATCGTCGCGTGCGGGACGAGCTGGCACGCAGGGCTCGCCGGGAAATTCATGATCGAGCGGCTGGCGCGCGTTCCCGTGGAAGTCGATTACGGCAGCGAATTCCGCTATCGCGATCCGATTTTGGATTCGAAGACGCTGACGGTTTGCATTTCGCAGTCGGGCGAAACCGCGGATACGCTGGCGGGCCAGCGTGAAGCGAAGATGAAAGGCTCACCGACGCTCGCGATTTGCAACGTGATGGGCAGCATGGTCACGCGCGAGGCGGCGGGCACGATTTTGACGCATGCGGGCCCGGAAATCGGCGTGGCTTCGACGAAGGCGTTTACGTCGCAGCTCACGGCGTTGCTCTTGCTCGCGGCGCATCTCGGTCAAGTGCGCGGCAAGCTGACGCCAGAGCAGTCGAAACAGTTTTTGCAGGAGTTCACGCGGATTCCGCACAAAATTGAGACCGTGTTGCAGTCGGAAGAATCGGGCATATACGAACAGCTCGCGCGGCAGCTTTTCCGCCACACCGATTTTTTGTATCTCGGGCGCGGCATTCATTACCCCATCGCGCTTGAGGGCGCTTTGAAATTGAAGGAAATTTCGTACATCCATGCCGAAGGATATCCGGCGGGTGAGATGAAGCATGGGCCGAACGCGCTGATCGATGAGAATTTGCCGGTGGTGGTCTTGGCTACGCACGACGAGAATGATCCAGACTCGGTGACGCGTTATGAAAAGAGCGTGTCGAACATTCAGGAAGTGAAGGCGCGCGACGGCATCGTGATTTCGATTGTGACGACGGGCGACAAGCTCGCGCGGAAGTCCTCGGAGCATGTCCTCGAAGTGCCGCCGGCACCCGAACTGCTTTCGCCGCTGCTGGAAATTATTCCGCTGCAACTCTTGGCCTATCACATCGCGATTCGGCGCGGATGCGACGTCGATCAGCCGCGAAACTTGGCGAAGTCGGTGACGGTCGAATAGTTTTCGAGCCGAACTTTCTCTCGCTGCGCGACAAATCGTTTACAACTCGTACGTGATAATGCGGGTTGCAACCTCCACACATTTTTCCGGTAAACTACGCGCATGCCAGGTTATATGCGCATCTTGGGGATTGCGCTGTTCGTTGCGGCGTTGATTTGTGCCTCAAACGTCTCGGCACAAACGCCTACTCCGCCCACTGCGGCGCAAGGTAATTCCACCGCGGCTCTTCGCGAAGTGAAGGCTGAAGGGCTGAAGACTTTCACGAACGATCAGGTCATCGCGTTGAGCGGCCTGCAAATCGGCCAGCAAGTCGGCAAGGACGATCTGCAAGCCGCCGCCGACAAGCTCGTTCAGTCGGGCGTTTTCGCCCACGTGAACTACAATTTTCAATCGCGCGCGGACGGGCTCGTACTTACGTTTCGTTTGGACGAAGCCGACCGGATGCCGGCGTACTTCGACAATTTGCCATGGTTCACCGACGGTGAGTTGAACGACGCGATTCGCGCGAAGATTCCGTTTTACAACGGCACGCTGCCCGGCGCGGGCGCGGTGGTCGATCAGGCCGCGGATGCGGTGAGCCAATTCCTCGGCACGCACGGACTGCAGGCGGCGGTCGAACATACCGTCGTCGCGAATCCCAATGGTGACGGCACGATTCAGGAATTTCATATCGAGGGAAGCTCGCTTTCGATCGAAAAGCTTGAGTTCAGCGATGCGTCGTTGAACACATCGAAGGTCGTGCAGCAGCAACTCGCGGAGCTGAAAGGCAAGCCGTACTCGCGAATGGCGATCGATTTGTTTTTGACCGAGCAGGTTCGGCCGATTTATCAGAAGCAAGGTTATTTGCGCGCGAAGCTCGGCCCGCCGGAAATTCGGCTGACGGGCAATCCGAATCAGAAATTGCCCGAGAAGATTCCGGTGTTCGTTCCCATCGAGCCGGGCGCGATTTACAAATGGAAGGGCGTCGAGTGGTCGGGCAATTCCCTACTCTCGACGATCACGCTGACCGGCGACATGGCGCTAAAGCCGGGCGACGTAGCCGACGGAATGGCGATCGAGGCGGGGCTCGATCGCGTTCGCGAAGAATACGCGCACGTCGGGTATCTCGAAGCGAAAATCAATCCGGTGGCCAACTATGACGATCAGGCGCACACCATTTCGTATCGCGTGCGCGTCGACGAAGGCGGCTCGTTCAAATTCAACGCGCTGACAATCACCGGCTTGTCACCCGGCGCGGAAAAGAAGCTGCGCGATGCATGGAACATTCCGCAAGGCGAAGTCTTCGACAAGACGACTTTCGAGGACTTTCTGACGAAGCTCGAAACGAAGCCAAAAGACATTTTTGGCTCTTTGCCGGTGCACTACGACAACGTCGGACACTGGGTCCAACCCAACGACGCTCAACACACAGTCGACGTGCTGCTCGACTTCAAGTAGCGCAGTTGTAGCGCCGGCACCCTTGCCGGCGTTTTTTCACTGCGTCTTGGCTTGATCTTGTAGGGGCGCAGCATGCTGCGCCCCTTGTCCGCACGATCGCCGTGTCTTGAGTTCCTTCCGTCGCGCCCTCGCATCGAACCTTTGCGCTATACTGAATTTTCAATCATGGCCGCAATCGTCCAAATCCGAATCCCGCAATCCGACGAACCGAACGCCGACGAAAAAGAGCGTCAGCTCCTCGCGGACTTGGCCGTGTTGCCATCGGTAATCGTCGCGCTTTCCGGCGGCGCCGACTCCGCCTACCTCGCCTGGGCGGCTCAAAAAGCCCTGGGCACGCGCGCTCTCTCAATCACTGCGTTATCGCCAAGTTATTCCACCCACGACCGGAACATCGTCGAGGACTTCGTTCACGCGCACGATATTCACCACGAATTCGTCGAAACACACGAAATGGAAAATCCGGCGTATCGCGCCAACGCAGCCGATCGGTGTTTCCACTGCAAGGATGAACTCTTCGGCGTGCTCGACGCGATTGCGCAGCAGCGCGGCTTCGCGGCCACGGCGTACGGCGTGAACGCCGACGACACCCTCGACTTTCGCCCCGGCCATCGCGCCGCAAAAGAGCATCGCGTCCTCGCGCCATTGCTCGACGTCGGCTTGCGCAAAAGCGAAATCCGCGAACTTTCTCAGCACGCAAATCTGCCGACATGGAACCGCCCGGCATCCGCGTGCCTCGCTTCGCGCGTCCCTTA
>DATAMU010000970.1:0-2496 GCA_036266605.1 Candidatus Acidiferrum sp.
TACGCCCTCCGCCGCCCGCGTCTCCGCAAACGCCGGATGCGCGCCAAATTCTGCAGCCAGCGCGCACGACGCGCTCAGCGCGTTGAAATAAATCTCTTCCTGAATCCGCCGCGAAAGCTCCCGCGCCGGCTCCGAATCAAAAGGAATCCGCAACATAAAAAACACGTCCTGCAGCCCCATCAGTCCGAGCCCAACCGGCCGCCACCTCTTGTTCGAATCCGCCGCCTGCCCGATCGGATAGAAATTGATGTCGATCACCCGATCCAGAAACTTCACCGCCGTCCGTACCGTCTGCGCCAGTTTCTCGAAATCGAATCCGCCGTCAGCGCTCACATGCTTCGCCAGGTTGATCGAACCCAAGTTGCAAACCGCCGTCTCCTGCTTCGAACTCACCTCCGTAACCTCCGTGCACAAATTCGAAAGATGAATCACGTTTGCCGGCCGCGCCGTCTGATTCGATTTCAAGTTGCAGGAATCTTTGAATGTCATCCACCCATTGCCCGTCTCCGCCAGCACCTTCATCATTCGCGCGTACAATTCCCGCGCTTTGATCTGCTTCGCAAAAATCTTCTCCTGCTCCGCCTTCACATACGCCTTCTCGAACGCTTCGCCCACCAGATCCGGGAAGTGCGGCACGACCTTAGGGTCAAATAGCGACCACACGTCGTCCGCTTCCACGCGCTTCATGAACAAATCCGGAATCCAGTTCGCCAGATTCAGGTTGTAAGTCCGCTGCGCGTTGTCGCCCGTGTTCTCGCGCAGCTCCAGAAACTCCTCAATGTCCGCGTGCCAGCTCTCCAGATAAACGCAGCACGCCCCCTTCCGCTTTCCGCCCTGATTCACCGCGGCAACCGACGAATCCAGCGTCTTCAACCACGGCACAATCCCTTTGCTGTGTCCATTCGTCGCGCGAATCAGCGACCCACGCGCTCGCACGCGGTGATATGCCAGCCCAATCCCACCAGCAAATTTAGACAGCAGCGCCACGTCCTTATATTTCTCGTAAATCGCTTCCAAATTGTCCTGCGGCGAATCCAGCAAATAGCACGACGACATCTGCGAATGCTTCGTCCCCGAATTGAACAGCGTCGGCGAACTCGGCAAATAGTCGTGCGCTGAAAT
Organism: Candidatus Acidiferrum sp.; assembly: GCA_036266605.1. Taxonomy (GTDB): domain Bacteria; phylum Acidobacteriota; class Terriglobia; order Acidiferrales; family UBA7541; genus Acidiferrum. The sequence continues at coordinate 1,123 of DATAMU010000970.1, forward strand.
CACGCGATAAAACTCCACTGCTTCCAGCACCGTGCGCGATAGCCCGCAGCTCACGCGCAAAAAGAATTGCTGTGGCGTCTCCAACGCCTCGCGCGTCTCGGGATGCCGCAGCAAGTAACGGTCGTACACCGTCCGCAGCCCAAAATATTCAAATAGCTCTGACCGCCGATCATCGATCGCGTCATTCAACTTCCGCGCATTCTCCGAAACAAACAGCGCCAAATCTTTCGACACCAACCCGTGCTGCTTTCCTGTCGCCACCGACTGCGAAAACGAGTAAATGTTCTGATTCGCGACTTCCTTCGCGATGAATCCATCGAGCAGCCGCGCCGCGAGTTTCGAGTATTCCGGTTCTTCTGCAATCAGCGAAGCCGCCGTCTGGATCGACAGCAAATCCAGCTCGCGCGTCGTCGCGCCGTGATACAGCCCGCCAATCGTCTTGCTCGCAATGCGAATCGCATCAACCGCGTCCAATCCTTCCGAGCAGCGCTCCACCGCACGCACGATCTTGTTCACGTCAGCCGGTTCCAAACCGCCGTTGCGTTTGCGGACTTGCATCTGTGAGTGGTGTGTTGCTGCGGGAGCTGCTTCAGGAAATTCTGCAACCGAATCGTTCACACCGGCACGCGCGGGAGTGGCCATATCAAAAACCTTTTCCGCCAATACGCAAGGGAAGGCGCACGAAGAGACAGCACGCAAATGCGTCGGATCGTCGCCAACCTCCCCGCGGAGGCTCGCTTTGAAATTCACGCCAGGATTGGCGTGGCTGCTGGCAGGTCTTCGGACTTACAGGCGCCCACTCCATCGAAGTGCAATCGCCTTCGATCGAATGGCGTTTCTACTAACCCATCTTCCCGGTTTTTTGGAAAACCAGTGGTGCTTGGGCGTTCGTTCCTGCTTACCGCTGCGGGGCAGTTCCGGTTTCGCACCGGATTCCCTTTAACGTTTCCCTGAGAAACGTCACCAGCAATCGCACCACAACATAAGGTGCCTTCGTAGCCGTGTCAACCCAAATGTTGCGCTTTCTTAAATTCTTGTCGCGATCTGTTCGCGAAGCCTCGAGCATAATATGGACTGCGGCCCTCCCGCACCGCCTTCACTGCGTTCACGACATCTCCCAACTATCCGCAGTCATCTCGAATCATGTACGGGCGCAGCACCGCTGCGCCCCAAGTCCGCACGACGGAAGCCGTTAGCGCCTTAGCCCTGAGCAGAGAACCCGCCGCCACGGCCAACTCTTTGCCCTAAGCGGAAAACTTTGAGCCATCGCCCGAAGTACTATCCGTCCTACCCGAAACCTGCTCTTTCGTCCTAGAACTGGCCTTCCGTCCAGTAACTCTAACCGGCAGAGCGGTTTGCGATTCCAAATTTCTT
>DATAMU010000971.1:0-2098 GCA_036266605.1 Candidatus Acidiferrum sp.
GTCGCCGGCGCGATGGCGATGTGGTCCAGGTGGGGAGTAGGCTGAGTTGGAGGAGTGGTCGGAGGAGTTGGATCGCTAGGAGGCGTCGTAGGATTGCTAGGCGGGTTATTGGAGCCGGTTGGCGCGGTGGTCTCAATGCGGCCACCTCCGCCGCAACCGGCGATGAGCAGGGCAACGAGAGCTAACGCGGAGACTGTAAACTTTAGATGATTCGGCATTTAGATCTTCGACTCGTACTCGCTCGCCGGGTGGGATAGGGCGGCCGGAAGGGTGCTCCGCCGTAAGGTCCCGGCAATGTTGAGTTTAGGAGAGATCGAAGGACCTGGTCACTGGTACAGGGGCTTCAAACTGGATGGGTCGGAAGGGGATGGCCGGAATAGGACTTGTGTTATAGTCCTGCCCAGGCTGCCAGCCACCCTAACCCTTTTATTCTTAACACGTTAATTGGTAGATTTACTCGCCGTGTGGCCAGCCGACTGGCAAAGGAAATTGATGGCCTGGGCGTCGTCTCGGAACGCTCATTCGCTCGCCGACGTGGGCTGAAACGGCGTTTACGCTCGCCTAGATGGACTCAAGAGCGAGGGACGGGAGTCATTCGCCCTTCGCGCATGGTGAACTCTTCCCCTCCCCACGAGATCTTGTTGGAGGCAAAACTGGCTACCCATACGAAGAAATGAATGGCGTCCCGAAATGGGATGAGCCAGAGCTTCGCGCCCACGGTGTCGTCGGCGACGACGCGGACGCCAACGACCAATGCCATGACGAGGCGCAGGACCAAGTAGGCTCCGAGGTAGGCTCCCGCGATCGACTTTGTGGGTGCGACAAAGGCTGCAGCGATCGCCCAAGGCAGACCGTGGGTGAAGACCAGTCCGAGGAACGAAAACGGTCGAGACAGCCGCACTGTGCGTAACCAGCGGACCTGGTGGTTCCAAAATCCGCGCGCTGATTGCGCTGGGTACATCGTCCAAACGAGTTCGTGCGTGAGGACGACTTTGCCGCCGGCTTTGGCGATGCGGTGGCCGAGTTCGTAATCGTCGGAATGCATGTCGGCGATTGCTTCAAAGCCTCCGATTTTGGCGACCCAGCTTTTTGTAGTCGCAATGGAGGCGCCGAGCGCGAAAGTCATCCCTTCCATCCACTCGGCAACGAGGACTCCGGCGAAAAAGTCGCTAGCGGCACCGATAGCTTCCAATTCCGCGGCGAGACTTTTTTGAGCGATGCCGCGATAGAACGAAGTGACGGCGCCGATTTTCGGGTCGGCGAACGGCGCTACAACTTCGCGTAGGTAATTTGGGAGTACGCGGACGTCGCCATCGGTGAGAACGATAATTTCGTGGCGGGCGGCGCGATTTAGTTCGATGAGATTGTTTACTTTTTTATTTGCGCCGACTTGCGGCGCGCCAGAGATCAGGTGGATGTTGCGTTCGGGGAATTTCGCGGCGGTCGCGCGAATCAACGGAACGGCGGGATCGGATTCATCGTTTACGGCGAAGAGAATTTCGTAGTCAGGATAGTTCTGGTGGCAGAAGCTCTCGAAGTTTTCGACCGAGCCGAAATCAACACCATGAACCGGTTTGATCAAGCTGACGGGCGGCGTAAAGTCTTTCGGTGTCGTGCGGCCCGAGCCATCTTCCGATCTGCGGCGGAGAAATCGAAGCGCTGCGATTATTGCGACGATGTAGTAAGCAAGGGGCGCTAACGCAATGAGAAGAATCGCGTATCGCCACCACGAATGCATCGACACAATCGATTGCCACGCAGACTGCATCGTGCTCCAGATGATCCACTTCCATCGGACGCTGCGGCAAATCAAGCCGAGCGCTCGCGAGATGCTCGGACTTATTTCGGCGTTTGGCCATGCGCCTGACCGCTACGAAGCACGGCGCGCCCGTCCGTCGTCAAATCATACTGAACATTGCGCCAGACTGCGCGATAGCGACCGAGATAACTCGCGCACCACACAAAAAAGCCAAGCAGATCGCGGAGGGGATAGCGCCAGAGCGAGCGCGAACCATGATCGCCCGTGACGCCCCAGCCAATCGCCCAGCTCTCGATGACGCGGTTGACGAACGCCCCGGCAAGAAACACAACACCTAGC
>DATAMU010000972.1:0-3079 GCA_036266605.1 Candidatus Acidiferrum sp.
GTCCATCTCATCGAATGCGGCCTGCGTGTAGTGCGTGACGCCGTAGGCGACGACGCAGACCGATCCGACGACAGTCAGAACGAAGATCAGCGAGAGTTTGGTGCGGAAGTTCATGTCATCGTGCCGACAAACGAAAATCCAAGTTGCAACATAAATAACAACAAAGGATACCGTGATAGCCGCCGCCACAAAAGGGTTCCGTCACTCGAGTCGGCTTTGACGGCAACGGTACTGCGACGGCCGGCAAACTGGGAGCAATTTGCCGGCCGTCGCGTTGTTGGGAGAGTGTCGCCGTTAAGCCGTCCGTTCATTGAGTCACTGGCGATTCCAGGGGCTACGGGCGGTGCGTCGAGCCTTTTTTCGCCTTCGAGGCGGACAGAGTGGTCCCGTCGTCGGATGAATTGTCGGAGTCACTCGAAGAGCCTGCGCCGACGCCAGAGAACGCCGAGCGGAAGACGTCATTCGCAAAGAAGTTCTTGCCATCGACGGGGACCATCATGATTTGCAGCTTGTCCGACAGCCGCTCCGCAATGATCTTCTGGATGAGCATCGGATTCGACTTCAGCACAGCCGCCTCGTACTTCATGCGTTCGGAATCGGCGGCCGCGGTGACGCGGATGCGGTTGGCTTCGGCTTCAGCCAGGTTGTGTTGGCGTTCGACTTCGGCTTTGCTGTCAATGATCTTCGCCTGCGCCGCAGCGTCGGCATTTTGCAGCGTCGCCTCTTTGCGCGCCTGCGCTTCGAGTTTCGTCTGCTCAATTTGCTTTTGCTTGAGTGGCAGCGTGTACTGCATCGCATCCGACTCCGCTTTGGCCTGCAACACACGCACCTGCGCCTGGGCCTCGGCCTGTTTCACCTCTCGCGCCTTTTGCGCCTCGGCTTCAAGTTCCGCGATGCGCACTTGCTTCAGTTTGATTTCCTGGTCGGTGCCAAGCTGTTCGTTCTGTTGTTCCTTCAAGAGCAAGCCTTCGAGGCCCTGCGCATATTCGTCGGGTAATTTCAGGTCGCGCAACAACACTTCGCGCACGACAATTCCGTCGCTGGCCAGCCGCGCGGTGATCGCATTCGCTGCGGTCGTGCGCAGTTCTTCGCGCTTGGTCGCAAAAATTTCTTTGGTGATGTAGTTCGGCGCGATTTGCCGGTAAATCGTAGCGACCGTGGGAGCTACCACCTCTTCGCCGACCGCCTGCGGAAGATTTGCGTGGATATAGCTCAAACGTTGGGGATCGAGGCGATAACGCACGCTCACAGCTAGCCCGATGTTCAAACCCTCGCGAGCTTGCACGAGCAAAACTTCACCGTCGTTTGCCGGTGTCTTCGCATTTTGCGGCCGTGGAGCTACGACTTTCTGGCCGCTCTTGGACGCGGTCGCATCATCACCATCGGTCTCGACTTGCTTCGGTTCGCTGGCGCGCGTCGTGTAAACCTGCTCGCGCGTGTCATACAGCACGACGCTGTCGATCAGCGGAGTGACGATGTGCACGCCGGGATACAGCGTGCCCGGCCGCGCGCCCCAAATCTGGCTGACGCGCACCCCGGCCGAACCATCGGGAACCACCACGATGCTCAGCGCGAGCAACAGCGGCACAACCGCGGAGATCGCAAGTTGGCGCGCGAGGCGCCAACGAATAGGGCGCGCCGGGTGATCGATATCGTGCAAAAAATTTGTTGCCGCGACCTCGCCACTCGCCGCCTCACCTGCCGCCGCATCACTGCCCGTCGCATTGCGCCGCAGCAAGCGGCGCAGTTGCGACGATATATAGATGTCGTACACCACGAGCGCCGCCGCGCTTCCAAAAAGTCCGACTCCCGCCATGATCAACAGATATTTCAGCACCAGCATTGTCGTCTCCTTTCTACTCCGAAGAATTCACCCGTCGCAGCTCGGCTTGGCCGTGCCGCGTCACAGCTCTCCCGTTCGCGCTGCCAATACTTCGTCTTACCGATGGCTCGCGTAGGCTCGCGCCAACTGCCCCGTGCCGTGAGCCAACTGCGTCGCGACAACCTGCCGAGCCGCCGTTGCCGGGCGCATCGACCGCATCGCTAACTGCAACATCGCCCACTGAACCGCCGAAGCCAGAGCCAGAGCTCCAACTGTCGCCACCGCCAGAATTGTCGTCTCGATCAAAGCATCCATGTGCCGCCTCCTGCACTGCGCCAAACGAAATGGCACAACAGGCGCCACAACCTATCGCCTTTAATTACAATGACTTAGGAGGGATCGGGGAGTGGTAGAGTGTGTACCCACGAACACGCTGTGCCGCCTCAAACACAGCCTTTTGTGTGGGTTACGCGCGACCCGGGCGACGCTCGCCACTCCGCTTTTCCGGCATCGTCCGTCGCACCTGCCGACTCAAAATCCGTTGTGCTACCCTAACCGCGAGAACTCACTATGAACCGCACCTCCGGCCTCCTCATCGGCCGCATCTTCGGCATCCCGATCTTCATCGACCCGAGCTGGCTGGTCATTTTTGCGATCATCACGTGGTCGCTCGGCGTGCAGTTCACGCAGCAGCATCCGCAATGGAATCCGGTTCAACATTGGTCGGTCGGCGCAGCCACAAGCTTTCTGTTTTTCGCCTCGATCCTTTTTCACGAGCTGTCGCACAGCGTGGTCGCGCGCTATTACAAAATTCGCGTCGATTCCATCACGCTGTTTGTGTTTGGCGGCGTCGCACGCATCACGAAAGAAGCGCCGAGCGCGATGCAGGAGTTCAACATCGCGGTAGCCGGACCGGTTTCGAGCTTGTTTTTGTCGGGCGTGTTCTACCTGCTGACGCTGCGTTTTCCCTACGGCACGATGGTCGGCGCGCTCGCAACTTGGCTCTGGGAAATCAATCTCACGCTCGCGCTGTTCAATCTGCTGCCGGGCTTCCCGCTCGACGGCGGCAGAATTTTTCGAGCGATCGTTTGGGGCATCACGAAGAACTTCAATCGCGCCACAAAAGTTGCGGGCGCGAGCGGTAAGCTGATTGCCTACGGCATGATCATTTTTGGAGCATGGGCGGCATTCAGCACGCGGCAGTGGGGACCGCTGTGGTACGCGTTCATCGGATGGTTTCTGCTGAACGCGGCAAAA
>DATAMU010000973.1:0-3260 GCA_036266605.1 Candidatus Acidiferrum sp.
AAGCTCGTCACCGTTCAGGCTGCGTACGATGATTTTCTTACGCGCTCGCTTTCCAAGCTCCCGTGCGATCTGGCGCGGCTGATTTATCTTGCATCGACGCGCGACTACAACACCGGCACGTATCACCACGATGGACTCGCATCGCGCTTCAGTCCAGAAGTGGCAGCGAAGGCGCTCGAAATTGCGCATCGCCAGATTTTTCTTCAGTTGTCGGCGTATCCGCTCGAAGAACTCGTCGAGCAATTGCGAATTTATTTTGAGTCGTCACGCGACGAGGCGACAGAAATTCTGCGTATGTGGCAGAAGCTCGAACCCTATCGGATTGCGATTCCGGTGGAAGTAAATCCCGCGGTGGCGCGGTTGTTTCTATCGAACGTCAGACTCGCTTTGGCAATTTGGCGGTCGCGTCAGGACCAGTCTCTGCCGGATCGGTGAGGCGCATCGCCACGGCGGTCACCTGTCCGATGATTTCGGCTTCGGTGCCGTAGTTCAGGCGGCGCACGCTGCGTCCCGACAGCGGATGCGCAAGCAGCAGCAAATGTCCATCCTGCATTTCGCACCACGAGCAGGCGTAGCCATCACGCAATTCCACGAAATAAATCGGACGGTCAAATTCCGTGCGCCAGCGGAAAGGCTGAATTTTTCGCACGTGCGGATCGATCTGCACAAAAGAACCCGGCCGCAGCAACGGCGACAGTGTGTTGTCCTGCAATCCGATGTAACCGTAAAGGCTGTGGCGCAGATCCAAATGTTGAATCAACGCGATGGGCACTTCGCCCCAGACTTCCACCATGCGCGAAAGCAAATTCGTGTTGTCCACGTCGAAGGAGCGATCGAAGCGCACCGGGAACGAAACGGTTTTGTCGGTGTCGTAAACTTCGAGCGTGGTGAGATGCGTTTTCGGCAGCGGCGCGGAAAGCTGGTGCTTCGTCAGGTGCTGAAGATCAACGCCATAGAGCAAAAGGATATCGCTGAACTTGATGCGATAAATCGAACTCAAACTATAAAGTTTAAAAATGCTCGGGACCGAATCCGAATTTTCGATCTGTGTCAGCCAGGCGTTCGAGATGTGAAATTCGGAGTTGTCTTCGGCTTGCGCGATGCGGTGGCTGAATTCAGCGACGTCGCGCGTGGTAATCCCTAAGCGGTTGCGGATCTCTTTGAGTTGCTCACTTGGAGGAAGCGCCAGGGCCATGCGGCATTCTACCCCAAGGTGATAAGAAAGTTGTAATGTCAAAAATGTAGGTTTATGAGCCAGTTGGCAAGGCCGCGACTGCCTGAAACATGCTATGGACGAGGGGCTTAGCGTTTAGCTGTGGCCTCCGCTTCTGTAAAGTTTGCGCTCTTGGTCGTGAAATTTTTCTTCGTCGTTTTCACTTCGTGTCGGCCATTTCGATGCGGCTCTTTTCCAGCTTCCTTTCGGTTAACAACTTCGTTCTGCGATTCTGCTAAACTCCTGTCGCCAAATTTGAGAGGAGCCTTTCGTCCCTATGCCGCTAGCCGGAAAGAGAACTCTCGCTACGTTTCTCGTGTCGATGTTTGCGATCGCGACCGCAATCGTCGCCGCGCGCGCGCAATCTCCCGCCGCTGCGCCGCAATCTTCCGCGCCGGGTTCCGTGAAATTGGCGGAGCAGCAGTTCAAAAACATCAAGGTGCTCAAGGGCATTCCAGCGGACCAAGTGATTCCCGCGATGGAATTCATCACCGCTTCGCTCGGCGTCGAGTGCGAGTTCTGCCACGTTCGCCAGGATCATGGCATGGCATTCGATAAAGACGACAAGAAGCCTAAAGAAGTCGCGCGCAAAATGATCGAGATGATGACCGCGATCAATAAGGAGAATTTCGAGGGCAAGCGCGAAGTCACCTGCAATACGTGCCATCACGGTGCGGCGCATCCCGCGGGCATCCCACTCGTTGCCGTGGAAGGCGAGAAACCGCCGATGATGGAGCACGACAAAAAGGCGGATGCTTCGCTGCCTTCGGCCGACGATGTTTTCGCGAAATATCTCAGCGCGGCCGGCGGCGCTGCGGCGATTCAGAAAATTACGAGCCGCGTCGAGAAAGGAACGATCAGCGGCTTCGGTGATCAGAAAATCGGAATCGATGTTTTTGCGAAGGCTCCCGACAAGCGGTCTTCGACGATGCACATGACCGGCGGCGAATCGACGACCGCGTACGACGGAAAGCAAGGCTGGCTGAGCTTCCCGGGGCGTCCCGTGCACATGATGAACGCGGCGGAAAGCGCCGGCGCACGCATCGATGCGGATTTCGCACTGGCTGTGAATGCGAAGTCGCTGCGTGACAAGTGGAAGCCGGCAGCGGGCGAGGCGATCGACGGGAAGCAGACGAATCTGCTTATCGGTCAGACCGAAGGGCAGCCGCCCTTGCGTTTGTACTTCGACGCGCAGACGGGATTGCTTGTGCGATTGATCCGTTACGTCGAAACGCCGCTTGGGCGACTGCCGACGCAGGTTGATTACGCCGACTATCGCGATGCCGACGGGATCAAAGTGCCGTACCAATGGTCGATTTCGCGGCCGGGGAACCGGTTCACGATTCAGGTCGAGCGATTCCAGCAGAACGTTCCCGTGGACGATTCCAAGTTCGTTCCGCCACCGCCGCCTCCTCCGGGACAGGCGCCGCCTGCCCATCCGTAGGCAGTTCGACAATTCCAATTTAAGCGTCGCGTTTGGCCAAGGGTGATTTCTGCCCAGATGGCTTTGGCCCGCTTGAATGCCGTTCCGTTTTGGGACGGTTACCCCTACACCCCCCATTTTTTTGAAAGAGTGAGCAAGATGTTTATTTGCTTTGAGTTGCAAAGCTACGGAAAACGGGAGTGTGGAAGGGGTTTGGATTGAAGGGGTTGGATGGCATAGTGATTCGAAAATGTAGTACTGATTACATGTAGAGGTAGATTACCATAAAGATAACACATTGTCAAGGGCGATTTGGGATGAAAACGCCGTTAGACAACTGCGCTTACGCGCATTGCACTCAGAGGGGGGATCGGTAACCCATTACATCGTGCGGACATGGGGCGCACCCTTCGAAGTTCAGGGTAAGGCAGTGCTGCGCCCCTACAAGATCGTGTTGGGAGGAAAAAGGTTAGCGGCGGACCCGGGTGAAGATGGAGTAGGCGCTGCCGGCGATGGCGATTGCGATCATTGCGAGCATGGTGGTTTTTAGGGCGGGGGAGTTGGCTAGGGAGAGGATCCAGCGGCCGTAGACGATGGCCAGGATGCCTTCGATAGTGAAGCGGA
>DATAMU010000974.1:0-1832 GCA_036266605.1 Candidatus Acidiferrum sp.
GCCACGGATAAACTGGCGTCAGCCACGCCGTCGGCCCCGTATTCCGCGCAAAAGGATTGCTGAACCCCTGCCCCGTGGCAATCGCCTGCGCAATGCTTCCTGTTTCGTTTTCGAACGGCACATGCGCCAGCGCCGCGTCCGGAATCTTGCGCGCCTGGCTGACTGCGAATCCCACGCGTGTCACAAATGCGATGGTGACGATTAGCGTCAGCGACGTCGCAACTGCCTGCAATCTCTTCACAGCGTCATCTTCCGCAGCATTCGAATCCCAGTTCCCCGTAACATCCTATCGCGCCACATTAGGTCCGCGGACACTCAAAACCGTCCGCTTCCGCCCTACCTCGTCCCACAACCGGTCAATCACATAAACCAGCCGCAGCAAATAGCATTACCTTAGCTCCACTAAATGCTTTGCCTGCAATCCGTTCCGAAATTTGCAAAAATCGGCAATTCCCATGCAGACCATTTGAGGCTGTAGACGTCCTACATGCAGGGATGTAGGCTCTCTACCTCCCGGAGGGCAAAACCTTGGCGCCGAACCGCTACCAGAACCGCATCGAGCTTCTGCAAGGCACGCTGGACCTCTTGATCCTGCAAACTCTGCGCTGGGGCGCGCAACACGGCTACGGCATCAGCCAGGCCATCAAGCTCAACTCCGGCGACATCCTCCAGGTGGATACCGGCTCACTCTACCCAGCCCTGCATCGCCTCGAACGCCAGAAATGGATCTCCGCCGACTGGAAGACTTCCGAAAACAAACAGCGCGTCCGCGTCTATAAATTGACCGCCGCAGGAAAAAAGCGCCTCCTCTCCGAACGCTCGAAGTGGGCGCAACTCACCGACGCCATCGCCGGCGTCCTCGAGCCCGCCAAAAAGGAGAGCGAAGCATGAAGCCTCCGTTTCAACATGACGATGAGCGGGACGGTCGGGGCAAACCCCACAAGCAGCGCGAACTCGAAGAAGAGCTCGCCTCGCACCTGAAGATGTCCGAACAAGACCGCCAGGATCGCGGCGAGTCACCGCAGCAAGCCGCTGCATCCGCCCGCCGCGAATTCGGCAACGTCGCGCTCGTCGAACACGTCACCCGTGATCAGTGGCGCGGCCGCCGCCTCGACGAATTCCTGCAAGATCTTCGCTTCGCCGCGCGCACGCTGCGCAAGAGCCCCGGCTTCACCATCGTCGCCATTCTTACTCTCGCGCTTGGCATCGGCGCGAATACTTCCCTCTTCTCCGTGGTAAACGCCGTGCTGCTCAATCCAGTTCCCTATCCTCATCCCGAACAGCTCGTCATGCTCCACGAGAGCAAACCAAACTTTCGCGCCGGCTCGATCTCCTATCCGAACTTCCGCGATTGGCAGCATGACAATCACAGCTTCTCGTCGATGGCCATCAGCCGCGGCAGCGGGTATACGCTGACCGGTCTCGGCGAATCCGAAGAGATCCGCTCGCAATTCATTTCTTCCGACTATTTCTCGCTCTTGGGCGTGCAGCCCGTTCTCGGCCGGTTCTTCGCGCAGGGCGAAGACGAAATCGGGGCCGCGCCGGTCGTGCTCGTCAGCGCAAATTTCTGGCATCGCAAATTGTCCGGCTCATCCGACGTCATCGGGAAATCTCTGAACCTCGACGGCAAAGCCTACACAATCGTCGGCGTCGCTCCGGCAAACTTCGATCTCTTCCAGCGGCCGCTCGTTCCTATCGATGTCTACGCTCCCATCGGCCAGTGGAGCAATCCGATTCTCAACAAGCGCGAAGCGGGCCTCGTCATCCACGGCATCGGTCGCCTCAAGCCCGGCGTCACCCTCGAGCAAGCCACCGCCGACATGCAGCGGGTC
>DATAMU010000975.1:0-2110 GCA_036266605.1 Candidatus Acidiferrum sp.
CTATCTGGAAGTCGTTCGTCAATCGACCGAAGACCAGGGCGAGCCGCAATTCCGTCCCAGTGATTCCCGCATTAGCAGCGATTCTGGACGAGTATCGGCAGAGCATGCATAATCCGAAGTCGGGAGTGATTTTCCACACCAGCTGCGGACGTCCGATGGCCATGGACAAGCTGGCTCAGAACGTAGTTCGTCCCGCAATCGAGGCAATCAAGCTGCCGTGGTACGGCTGGCACGGGTTCAGGCGAGCGATCGCTTCGAACTTGTACGCATTGGGCGCTGACGATAAGGTCGTCCAGCGTGTTTTGCGCCATGCCAAACCGCACGTGACCAAAGAGCGCTACATCAAAGTATTCGATCCAGCAGTGCTGGACGCGATGCAGAAAATGCAGGCGACTCTCGAAGAATTAGGTCGTGGCCAGCAATTGGCCAGCAGCATTTTGCCGATTGGTGGTAAGCTGTTGAAAGCACGCCGCGGAGAGGTGGCAGAGCGGCTGAATGCGGCGGTTTGCTAAACCGTTTTAGGGGTTAAACCCCCTAACGGGGGTTCGAATCCCCCCTCTCCGCCAGATTTTCGTTTCCCACCTGCGATATCTACACTGACCGTGTTTCTGCTCCTCGCTTCGTCGAGGTCGGGTTTTGCGTCACGGCCGATGGTAGGCGAGATTGTCGAAGCGGAGCGATCCTCCGTTCGAAAAATCAAAAATCACCTGAGTGTTGGGATCGCGCCATTCTGTGCGAATGCGACGAAGCTCCTTTGGCTTGATTTTGAACAGAACCTCGCGGGATTCCGGCGAACGAATCACCACGCTGGATTCGGCGTCCCCATCATTGTAAACATCGATGCCAGAGAAAATGAGGGTGTCCGAGAATCGAAAAGAGGCTTGTTTGGATTCCGGATCGGACGCCACTAGATTAAAGGTGCCGAACTTTCCGCGTGGCGCGCCGATCTGCCAGACGCCGTCGCCCCAGTCGATGATTCCGTTCGTGTGTTGGCCGAAAAGTTTCGTACCGACCGCTAGGTGAGGATCGTCAAACGTGATGAAGGTAGGCGGGACGATCTCGCTCTTTCCCTGAATATCCACACCGCGGAAATCGGTGTGCCTTATCGAAACGACGTGGGTCTTCTCGTCATAGGTATAACCTTGTTGCGATAGGTCTTTGCGTTCCTCGATCGGTCTGCCGCCGACGGTGATATGTTCGGGAGCAAAATTCAAGCGCAACACGTCAGTCGAATCGTTATCGAAAGTCGAATACGTGACACTGCCTGCGCCGTAGACAATTTTCGTTACGACCGACAGAGAGCCGAGCAGGTGCGACTCATCCGATGGCGCCCATTCCGGAACAGCCCAAAAGGCGTCCATCATCCGGCGCGGGCCGTCTGAAAATTCGTCCGTGAACCACCACTGATTCGTGAACGGCGCGTGAGCCGCGCCCGAAAGTCCTTGCCAGTACGTAACCCAGTTGTACGTGCGGTAGGCGGCTTCTTTGTACGTGGCGTCGCCGGTCTTCGCAAAATACAGCGCTTCCACCGCAGCGAGCCGCGCACTGTGGCTATCGCAACACTGATTCGGCAGATTGCAGCAGAAATTCTTGAGGCTACTCCCCTGCTCCGTTGTAACCAACGCGCCGTGCACGATGAACTTGGGCCAGCGCGGCGTCGTCTTAACCCACTCAATCAGCTTCCGCGAATGCTCACGCCACTCCGGATCTTTTTCCGGATGTATCAACACATATCGTGCGAACTCCAGCGGAATAACCTGGTTCATGTTTTCCATGCTGGCTTTTACATCTTCGAAGTATCCGACCCAAACGTTGTTCTGCATCGGATATTTCATCAGCCAGGCCCATGCGCCCTCGCGGACTGTTTTGTACGAAGCGGCATTGCCCTGATTCAGGCGAATCAATTCATCGAACAGCATGATCGGCTCGACGACGTTCGCTGAGTACGGAAACATCCCAGTGCCTTTGTCGATTCGTCCGTCGCGAGCAAAAGCACGATATGGCCAAGGAGAATTCGTTTCGTCTCCTTGCTTATAGTTTTTCGCCAAGGCGTCGGCGCAACGGATCGCTGCGCGTAAATACTTCGTATTGCCGGTCATTTCATAGAGCC
>DATAMU010000976.1:0-6581 GCA_036266605.1 Candidatus Acidiferrum sp.
TGCTACCGAGCCGCTGTGCGCAGTGAAGCCGCGCGTGGCGATTCTCTCCACGGGCGACGAGGTTGTTCTCGTGGAGCAGAAGCCCGGACCATTTCAAATTCGCAACAGCAACAGCGTTTCGCTCGCCGCACAGACCAAAGCCGCGGGCGGTGAACCGGTTCTGCTCGGCAACGCGCGCGATCGCGCCGACGATCTTCGCGCGAAAATTGAACGCGGCCTCAGAGAGGACATCCTCGTGATGTCGGGCGGAGTTTCGGCGGGGAAGTACGATCTCGTCGAGTCTGTTCTGAAGTCGCTCGGTGCGGAAATTTTCTTCGACGCCGTCGCAGTTCGTCCGGGAAAGCCTGCCGTGTTCGCGAAGTGCAAAGACAAATTCGTGTTCGGACTTCCCGGCAATCCGGTCTCAACCATGGTGACGTTTGAGCTTCTGGTGCGACCCGCGATTGATCTTTTGAATGGAGCCGAAGCTCGGCCGCTGCCACTGCTTCGTGCGACTCTCGCCGCTCCACTGCGAGAGAAGCCGGGACTGACGCACTTCCTTCCAGCAAGAATCGAATGGCAAGGATTCGACGCTCAAGTTTCCGCGATCGAATGGCGCGGCTCCGGTGACGTTGCCGCGCTAGCGAAATCAAACTGCTTTCTGATCATTCCCGCGGATCGCGAGGAAATCCCCGTGGGCGAATCCTTGCCGGTGTTGCTCCGCAAGGACATTGCGTGAGCGCGGCGCATCAAAGTTTAAGTGCTCGGCTCCTTTAGACTGGCGAACAAGCGATGCCGCAGAAACTCTCCCATTACGACGCGTCGGCAAGGGTAAGAATGGTCGATGTGTCGGCTAAGGCCGTCACAACGCGCACGGCCGAAGCGCAGAGCTTCGTCAAGATGAAGCCCGCTGTAGTCCGCGCCGTCCGGCGGCTAAAGAACCCCAAAGGCAATCCGCTGGAAGTTGCTCGAATTGCTGGAATTGCGGCAGCAAAGCGCACGGCAGAGTGGATACCTCTTTGTCATCCGTTGCCGCTGACTCACATTGATGTGACCGCGACGCTATGCAAAGATGGGGTAGAACTTCGCTCCAGTGTGGTTGCGACCGCGCAAACAGGCGTGGAGATGGAAGCGTTGGTCGCCGTAACAGCCGCAGCCCTCACGGTCTACGACATGTGCAAAGCCCTCGACAAAGCGATTGAGATCGCCGGCATCGCGCTGGTCAGCAAGACCGGCGGCAAGGGCGGCGATTTTCGCCGTGACCGCATCGCGTTGGGCACGCGCGTTCGAGCCTCGAAATCTCGCAGCAACACGAAACCACGCTCCAAGCGCGGTGCAAAATGAGCGCCGCGGCAGCCGCATCGAGCAAAAATGTCATCCTGCTGCTGGTCGATGACAATCCCCTCGTGCGCAAACTCGTCGAGCAGGGCCTCGACAATGTGTGCGAAGTTCAGATCGCCGCTGACGGCGCCGATGCACTGCTCAAAGTGATCGACGAACCACCCGATGTAATCCTCTGCGATTACAAGATGCCGGGCCTCGATGGCCGCCAGCTCTTTGAGAAACTTCGCGGGCGCGACAAGACGCGGCACATTCCGTTTCTGTTCATGGCTGGCCGCACGGACATTGAAGAACGTCTCCGCCCGCTCGTTGACGGCGTAGAAGAATTCATCGTCAAGCCGTTCCTGGTGAAAGACCTCGTTCGCATCACGAAAAAAGTTGTCGATCGCCTGCATCTCGAAAAATTGCAAAAATCCGCGTCACGCCCCGGCGTCATTCAGGGACGCCTCGAAGAAATGAACATGACGGATTTGCTCCAGTCCTTGGAAATGGGGCAGAAATCCTGCCGCCTGGTGGTTCGCAAAGGAAACGAGCGCGGCGATCTGTATTTCGCCAGCGGCCAGTGCCGCGACGCTAAGATCGGCAATCTGGAAGGCGACGAAGCCGTCTACAAAGTCATTCTGTGGACTGAAGGCGAATTCGAGATCGATTTCAACGCTGCGAACGAATCCACAAAAACAACGACAACGCGCAATACGACCGGACTTTTGATGGAAGCGATGCGGCTGATGGACGAAGCTAGCCGCGAAGATTCACCGGTCGAGACGCAGTAGCGGATGCGCGTCGCCGTTCTCACCGTCAGCGATTCGGTTTCACGCGGCGAGCGCGAAGATCTTTCGGGTCCCGCCGTTGTCGAATATTGCCGCAGCCTGAAGTGGGAGATCGTCACGAGCCTGCGTGTCGCAGACGATCCCGCCGACATCCGAGAACAACTTCGAGCGCTCGCCGACAAGAATCGCGTCGATCTCATCCTTACGACCGGCGGCACCGGCCTCGGGCCGCGGGATAACACTCCGGAAGCTACGCAGGCGGTGGTCGATCGCGTCGTTCCTGGTATCGCCGAGGAAATGCGGCGCGCAGGTGCGGCAAAAGTTCCGACCGCGCTCTTATCGCGAGCGGTTGCAGGTACACGCCACCGCAGCGTGATCATCAATTTGCCCGGCAGCCCAAGAGGCGCGGTCGAGTCTCTCGAATCGATCGCCAAGCTGTTGCCGCATGCGCTGGACGTGCTCAACGGCGGCAATCACGACAAATAACTCGCCGAGCCCTTAGCAATTGCATGCCCTGCGTTTCAAGACGCTGGAAAATTTCAGACTGGCTGAACATCCGCGGTCCGCGAGTTGATTGCGGAGCTCCGGACAACGGAGTCCGGCAGCGGAATCATTTTGTAATGCAACCGGATAATCGTAAGTCCGAGAAACGACACCGTATGATCGGTTCGGAGTGTCGCCTCGTTGTCCACGTAGACGCGAAAGAGTTCGTGAAGCGTCGTGAAATTTCTCACGCGCCAATAGTCTGGGCCCGCATCGACAACCCTGTAAAACCCGGAGCGGCCGAATGCGCCGCCTGAAGAATCGAGTCCGAAAGAACCGTCTGGGTGAGCTACCGGGCGCAAATAGACATTCGCGCTGCCGCGGCAGGGAAATGTCACTTTCACGCACGGGTTCTCTTCGCCTGGAACGCGCACGACGGAATAGATTCCTGCGTAGATCACATGGCCGGAAGACTTCAGCCGACGGAGCCATCCCGTCGCTTGCGTTGTTCCAGAATTCGGATCGAAAAGCTGAATGACTTCGCTGCTCATTCCTTTGGCGACTTCCAGCGATGAAATGGGGAAATTGAGCTGATTCATACGGCGGCTTATGAATTCCACGAGCAGCCACAAAAAGAAGCGTCCCGTGAGCGAGACTTCGGTCCAGACCTCGAGGTGGTACTCCGCGGCGTGCTCGTAGAAGTCGCGAATCTCGGGACGGATCGTGAACGGATCAAACGATGGTCCACGCAACATGCCGAAACTGGAAAGCAAGCCGGCATCTTTTGGTGCTCGGATGCGCAATCCCGATTCCGCTGCAATCCGCTCGTAGATGCTGGTCCCGATCAGTCCTGGCTTTCCGAGGAAGCATTGGAGCCATGGGGCATCGTTTTTTCGCACACGTTTGCCTGTTACGCGAACCAGAAGCTCGATGAACCACTCCATGCAGAGCCCGATGGTGTTGTGCGCAAACGCGAAGAGTCCATTGTTTGGCGCACGCGGTCCGCGCGCGGCAGTGGAACGATAGGCAGCAGTCGATTCGGAGGGCATAGCGATTAACGATATCTTCGCAGTTTTGAGCGGCGACAATGGCGCGGCGCGCAGTGACTTGTCGGTTCGGTTAACGGCGACCGCTGAGAAGGGCGCACGCCAAGCGAGGCCTTTTCGCAGATGATTCCTTGGTTGACCCGACTCGCAATACCGTCAACAATGTTTCGACCATGACCCAAAAGCAATCTGACAATTCTCTTGTACACAAAAAGCTGGCCGTGCTTGGTACGGGCAAACTTGGCGGCATTCTGTTGCGCGCCTACCTGAAACAGAGTCTCTTCGATCCGAAAAACGTCACCGCGACGGTGAAGCATTCGGAAAAGGCTTTGACGCTCGCGAAAGAGCTGGGCGTCTCGGTGACGACGGAAAACAAGAAGGCGGCTCACGGAGCGGACATCATATTGCTCGGCGTGAAGCCGCAGGTCGTGGGCGACGTGTTGAAGGAAATCGCGCCGGAAGTCAGCGAGAAGACCCTCATCATTTCCGTCGCAGCGTCGGTGCCGACGAGCTACATCGAGCAGCACGCGGGCTCGAAAGTGCCGGTGATTCGCGCGATGCCGAACACGCCGTCCACCGTTGGTTGCGGGATGACGGGCATTTGCCGCGGCGCGCATGCGTCCGAGCATCACCTCGACATCGCCCGCGCTATGTTTGACGCCGTGGGGCGCACGGTTGTCGTTGACGAGAAGAATATGGATGCGGTAACTGGCCTCTCGGCGAGCGGTCCGGCTTTCGTGTACATCATTCTTGAGTCGCTCGCGGAAGCAGGCGTGAAAATCGGGCTGCCGCGCGACGTGTCAACGTTGCTTGCGGCGCAGACGATGAAGGGCGCGGCGAGCGTGGTGCTTGAAACGGGCGATCATCCTGCGCTGCTCAAGGACGCCGTAACGACGCCTGCGGGATGCACCATTGACGGCATTCTCGAACTCGAAGAGGGCAAATTGCGCGTCACGCTCATCAAAGCAGTGGTGAAGGCGAAGGAGCGCGCGGGGGAATTGTTGTTTGAGAAGTAGGCCGCGCAAACTGGAGCCCGACGCATTGGATCCATCCAACGAGACCAAGCCTTTGACGCCGAACGAACAAAAGGCCAAGAAGTACGCTTCGAACACCGCGCTCGCTCTTGAGCTGCCGTTCACGATTGTTGGGGCTGTTGTTGTAGGCGGGCTGCTCGGATATTTTCTCGATCACTGGCTGCACACGAAGGTTACGTTCACCCTGATTTTGGGAATCCTGGGCTTCGTCGCGGGACTGCGCGAAGTCCTTCGCCGGCTTGGCTAGCTGTGGACGCTGAGCTGACACCGCCGAACGCAATCAGCGAGGATCCCTCCGCCGCCTCGGCTCGCTTATTGGGACAAGCTACTGAGCGACGCATCGGATGGATGATTCCGGTCATCGGGCTAACCGCGGCCGCGATCACCGGCCTGAGCCATCATCGCGATTGGGCGATCGGTATCGCGGCTGGTTCCGCGCTCGCGTGGCTCAACTTCAGGTGGCTGGCGCAAGGGCTTGACGCTTTGGTCGCCGATTCGACCGCACAAGCTGGCTTCCCGAAGCCTCAAGTATCGGTAGTTACTTATTTCCTCGCGGCGTTCCGCTACGCCTTGATAGCCCTGTGTGTGTATGGTATTTTTAAATTCCTGAGTATTCCCCTTGTAAGCCTGCTGTTGGGACTGTGTTCGCTGGGAGCCGCGACGATTGCGGCGAGTATCTACGAGATTGCGAAGCCGTTGAAAACACGGCCCTAAGCGGGTCGAAATCTGTCGGAGACCGATGGAAGAACACATAACTTGGATAACGCGGTTCGTCAACCACTACCTAGGCGGGGTCGCGCTGTCGCTGGATTCGGCGCTGCACATCACGCCGACCCATCCCGACATGCCTATTCAGCAGCATGTCGTGATGGCGCTGATTGTTCTGGTCATTAGCACGATCCTCGCTTTGATTGTGCGGGCTCGACTGTCGGTGGAGAATCCCGGCTCAATACAGCAGATTTCCGAAATGCTCATCTCGAATCCGATGGGGTTCGGGGCGCGCGATCTGGTCGTCGAAAACGTTCATCATCACCCGGATCGCTACGTGCCGTTTATCGGTTCGATCGGCGTTTTCGTTCTCATTGCCAACCTCATGAGCCTTTTTCCGGCTTTTTCGGCGCCGACGGTACAAGAGACAGTCCCATTGGCCTGCGCGATTCTCACCTTCCTGTACTTCAATTATCACGGCCTGCGTCACCACGGCCCGGTAAAGTACACGGCGCACTTCGCGGGACCGGTGTGGTGGCTGTCGTGGCTTATTTTCCCGGTTGAGATCATCAGTACGACGGCACGCATCTTGTCGCTCACGGTTCGTCTGTGGGCCAACATTCTGGCCAGCGAACTGATTTACAACATCTTTTTAGGATTGTTCGTCGGGTTGACGACATGGGGATGGACCAAGAACGTGGGGCTGGGTGTGGTTCTGGGCATTCTGCCGGCCCTGCTGCCGATCGCGTTTATCGCGCTGCATATCTTCGTGGCGATCGTGCAGGCGTACATTTTTACGATTCTTCCGTCGGTCTATCTCGGACTGGCGACGGCGGACGAGCACGAATAAATTTTTTGTGGGACAAGTTTGCTGCTCCAGTGTGAGCCCGGCTGCACGGTGTCCGGGAACCACCTCCTGGCGGCAATTGTAGAAACACAAGGAGGCAGTACAGATGATTAAGAAGCTCGGTATGTTGTTGACGGCGATCACAACGGTGATGTTGCTGGCGCCGGCGGCGTTCGCGCAGGCGGATGCGGCAGCCGGAAGCGGCGGCAATGCGAAGGGCCTGATGGCCATCGCGGCGGCGTTCGGCATGGGTATCGCGGCGTTCGGCTGCGGACTCGGTCAGGGGCGCGTGGCGTCGGCGGCTTGCGAAGGAATGGCGCGCAATCCGGGAGCGGCGGGCGCGGTTCGAACGGCGATGATTCTGGGTCTCGTG
>DATAMU010000977.1:0-1557 GCA_036266605.1 Candidatus Acidiferrum sp.
CGAAGCCATGGTCAGCCTCGAAGTCGTCGAGATCAACCCCATCCTCGACGAACACAACCGCACCGCCCTACTCGGCGTAGAACTAGTCCTCTCCGCCCTTGGCCAAAAAATCCTCTAAACAGCGACACGCGGTGATACACCTGCTACCCGCTAACCACCCCTCGTCATCCTGAGCGGAGCGAAGGATCTCAGACGTTAACAACGCCGATCAACTCAACGAAGATCGCGGTTATTTCTTTTCCTCGTTTGGTCCTTCGAGCAGGTAATACGGGATGTCCATCCCCAATTCCGGAAAATTCGCGTCGTGCGAATACTGAAACCCCAATTTCCCCAGCACCTTCTTCGAATTCAGATTCTCTGGATGATGCCCGGCCGCAAGTTTCTTAGCGGCATACTTCTCGAACGCATACGGGATCACGGCGCGCGCCGCTTCCGTCGCGAGTCCTTGTCCCCAGAATTTCGGCAGCAGATGAAAGCCCAACTCGATAATCTCTTCCGCCGGGTTGTACGGCCGCAGCCCGCAAACTCCGACAAACTCGCCGGTCGCCAACAACTCGATGATCCAATACTGAAAGCCGTGGACCATCCGCCGCGCGCGCTCATGCTTGAAACGTCTGCGGACCTCATCCTCCGAAAACGGCCCGCCAAAATATTTCGTGACTTCGAGTTCGCCCCAAAGCTGCTGAGCAAGCGGCAAGTCGTCCGATCCCCACCATCGAAATCCCAGCCGCTCGCTTTTCAAAAGATATTTTTCAGCTGTCTCGGTTTTCGCGCCCATATCAGTCATCGTCAGTTTCCTTGCTGTATTACAGCACGGAACCGACACGACGGCAGATACATGTAGGGGCGCAGCACGCTGCGCCCCATGTCCGCACAATCACTGCGTCTTGCGTTCCTCAATCGAAGCCGCTTCGCTCACACTTCGCCATCGCCACCAATTTCCATTTTCCCTTTTCCAATTTCAATCCACCCGCAGCGCCTGCATCGGATCGATGTGCGACGCGCGTCGCGCCGGCAGATACCCCGCGAGGCAAGCCACTCCCGTCAGAATTAGCACCATCACCGCAAACGTGATCGGATCCGTCGGCGTCACGCCAAACAGCATCCCGCTCAACGCCTTCGCCAAAACCCACGAGCCGATGATCCCGCCAACAACTCCAATCGCCGCCAACCACAACGTCTGCATCAAAATGTTCTTCTGCAACATCTCCGAAGACGCGCCAAGCGCCATGCGAATCCCGATCTCCTGCGTCCTCTGACTCACCGAATACGAGATCACCGCATAGATTCCCAGTGAAGCCAGCACCAGCGCGAACGCCGCGAATCCGCCCAGCAGAATCACCACGAATCGCCGCGGCGACACCGCTCGATCCACCATCGACTGCATCGTCCGCATGTTCGACGTCGCCAGGTTCGGCTCGAGCGGCAGCAACGTCTCTCGCAATCGCGCCCCCAATTCCGACGTCGAAAGCGACGACCGCACGACGAGGTCAACCGATCCCCAATCGCCAATCTGCCGCAGCGGAATATAAAACTCGTTCCCCGCCCCCTCTTCGA
>DATAMU010000978.1:0-5633 GCA_036266605.1 Candidatus Acidiferrum sp.
GAGAGCTTCATGCACAGGACTCATGTCGAGCGCGTGCGCGATCGCGTCACCGAATTCTTCGCGGTTGTAGGCGATCGATCCGCCGGTGCCGCCGAGCGTGAAAGACGGGCGAATCACCAGCGGGAAACCGAGCTGATCGCAGAGGCGTAGCGCGTCTTGCGCGTTGTTCACTAATGCTGATGCGGGGACTTCGAGGCCAATTTTTCTGCACGCATCTTTGAACCAGAGGCGGTCTTCCGCCACTTTGATCGCGCGGAGCGAGGCGCCGATCATCTCGACGTTGTATTTTTCGAGGATGCCACTCTCCGAGAGTTCGACGGCGAGGTTGAGCGCTGTTTGGCCACCGACGGTGGGCAAAATTGCCTGAGGACGTTCGCGCGAGATAATTTCTTCGAGATACTCCTTGGTGAGCGGCTCGATGTAAGTGCGATGCGCCAGCTCAGGGTCAGTCATGATCGTCGCCGGATTCGAGTTCACCAGCACGACCTCGTAGCCTTCGGCGCGCAGCGCTTTGCACGCTTGCGCTCCTGAATAGTCGAACTCGCAGGCTTGGCCAATCACAATCGGCCCCGACCCGATAATCAAAATCTTCTTGATGTCTGTTCTCTTCGGCATAAACCTTTCAGCAAACCGGCAAATTGCAACAAAAACCAAACATTCGTCAGGGCACGGCTTCAGCCGTGCCGTAGCCCAGCGACCCTCACGAGGGGCTTCAGCCCCTGAGGCACTTTGTCCAGAGCCGGCGACATGGACGACGACGACCACGGATAGTCCCGTGATTCCGAGACCAAGCGAGCCTTAACCGGATTCAGCTCCATGTATCGAACATGACCCTCGAAATCCGCAGCGTCTCGAATCCGATGGTCAGAAAAACCTCGCTGCCAGACCGGAAGTGTCATCGCTCTTTCGACCCGAATTGCATGGGCTGAACCACCTTTTATCATTTGAACGCAACGCTCTAGCGTCTTGTCGATGGCCGGCGTCAACAGGACATGGAAATGGTCCGGCATCAGAACAAAGCCGTGCAGCGCAAACTCCTTCTCCTCGCGATACTTCAACAAAGTACGTACAAAAATCTCACACGCCGCATCAATGACGAAGAGCTTGCGGCTCTCCCATGTGCGGGACGTCACAAAATACGTCCCTGCTACTTGTCCGTGTCGCTTTGGAGTCGACATCCCTCAGCGGCTGAAGCCGCTCTCCTCGTCACGTTCTAGGCACGGCTGAAGCCGTGCCCTGACGAAAATCAAAGACTATGCTGGCTCTGCTCGTCTCGTTCTAGGCGCGGCTGAAGCCGTGACGTGACGAAAATCAAAGACTATGCTCTGCTACTCTCGTTCTAGGGCACGGCTGAAGCCGTGCGCTGACGGTCAGTCAAACACCTTTCTCATCGGCGCGAACTGCCTGGCGATGCGAATTCCTTCATCAAATCGGTGAACTGCGTGAACAAGTAGTGCGAATCGTGCGGTCCCGGCGAGGCTTCGGGGTGGTACTGCACGCTGAAGAGCGGCAAGTTTTTGTGGCGAAAGCCTTCGTTGGTGTGGTCGTTCAAATTCAAGTGAGTAACTTCGACGTCGCTCGAGGGCAGCGATTCGGGATCGACGCAGAAGCCGTGATTTTGCGAGGTGATCTCGACCTGCTCAGTAAGCAAGTTTTTCACCGGGTGATTCGCGCCGTGGTGACCGAACTTCAGCTTGAACGTCTTGCCGCCGAGCGCGAGTCCACAGAGTTGGTGCCCGAGGCAAATCCCGAACACGGGAACCTTGCCCAGCATCTTGCGAATGTTTTCGACAGCGTAGGTAGCGGGCTCGGGATCACCGGGGCCGTTTGACAAAAAGACGCCATCCGCACGCAGCGCCAAAACATCTTCCGCAGGCGTCTGCGCCGGGACGACGACCACTTCGCACCCGTGATCGACCAACAAGCGCAGGATATTTTGTTTAATGCCGAAGTCGTATGCGGCGACGCGCAATTTGCGTCCGCCTTCGGAACCGGAGCCGGCTTCGCCCATTTGCTCTGACCACGGGGAACTTGCGAGTTCGATTGAGCCTGTATCCCACTTGTAGCCGTTCTCAGTCGAGACGCGGCTCGCCAATTCCTGTCCAGCCATCGACGGCAACTGCTTCGCTTCGTGAATGAGTTGCTCGGCAGAAGTCCCATCCGTCGCGACCATGCCGCGCAGTGCGCCGTGCAAGCGCAAATGGCGCACGAGAGCGCGCGTGTCGATATCCCAAATCACGGGAATCTTGTGGCGATTGAGATAGAGCTGCGCCGTTTCGGCCGAGCGCCAGTTCGACGACACCTGTGAAAATTCGCGTACAACGAGCGACTCGATGTACGGCTTCGACGATTCCTGATCGTCGAGATTGGCGCCGACATTTCCGATGTGCGGATACGTCAGGCAGACAATCTGCCCGGCGTAACTTGGGTCGGTGAAAACTTCCTGGTATCCGGTGAGGCTGGTGTTGAAAACGACTTCGCCGCCGCGGCGCGTGATCGCGCCGGCCGCACGGCCGTTAAATATGCGCCCGTCTTCCAGCGCGAGAATGGCAGGTCGGTGTTGAACCTCGTTCAGTGTGTCCTCCGTCGAAATTCATTTCGTTTTCGCTTCCGTTGTCGATGTCGCCGACAGCGAGCCAAAGTGATCCACGGGCCAATACGCGAAAACGGCGCGTCCATAAATAAAGTGACTTGGCACTGTACCAAAAACACGTGAATCGTTTGAGCTGATTCGATGATCGCCCATGACAAAGTAGCTGTGCTCGGCGACTTTGGTGGCGGGGAAATCGGTCAAATCCTCGTATTGCGGCGGGACGTATGGCTCGGGGAGCGCCACACCGTTCACATATACGATTCCTTTGCGAATCTCTACCATTTCGCCCGGCAAAGCTACGACGCGCTTGATGAACGATTTCGAGCGATCGAGCGGATACCAGAAGACGACCACGTCGCCGCGCTCGATGGGCTCAAAGCGGTAGACAAATTTGTTGATGAAGATGCGCTCTTGATCGGAGAGCAGCGGCGCCATGCTGGTGCCCTCGACCTTCACCGGCTGATAGAGGAACACGATGATGACCAGGGCGAGGCCGATCGCGATGAGGAGATCGCGGGTCCAGATTCGGATTTCATTTCTTAGGGAATGGTGGGAGTGATTCGAGGAATTGTTGCTGGAATGCTCAGACGTCGCGCCCGAATTTGCTGCTGGCGCGCCGGATTCCGTACTGCCAGTGTCTCCGCCACCGGAAACGGAAGAATGTCGCTCGTCCGTGCTTTCCATTTTGTGCTGCCTCGTATTTATAACACGTTGACTGCATACCGCGCCAGCAACACCTTCGCCGTCAGACGCTGTGGGGCGATGTGCCGTTGCCCGGCGGGGGAAGCCAGCGTGCTCAAATCTCCAATGCGAAGTTGAGGCAGGCGAGTGCG
This sequence comes from Candidatus Acidiferrum sp., assembly GCA_036266605.1. GTDB lineage: Bacteria > Acidobacteriota > Terriglobia > Acidiferrales > UBA7541 > Acidiferrum. Next base: position 3,427 of record DATAMU010000978.1, read on the forward strand.
GCGGTGACCGCGGTTTCCGTGCGCAGGATCATCTTTCCCATGGATACCTCGCGAAAACCGGCGGCAGCAGCGTCGGCGAACTCTTCATCGGTCCAGCCGCCTTCGGGCCCGATTGCCAACGCGGCGCTTTTTACCCTCGCACCTGAGAGGATCTCTTTCAAGCTTCTTGCCGTCGGACGCTCGGAAAGGAGCATTTTCAACTCGACGTCGGTCGCGCGAAAGGCGCCGCCCGTTCGCGTAGCGTCAAGCAACACCGGCACGCGCACGCGGCGGGATTGCTCCGACGCGCCTGCCAGAATCTTTTGCCATCGCTCGGCGCGCTTCGCTGCGCCCGAGATCAATCCCTTTTCACTGCGTGCGGCCGCGACCGGTACGATTGTCGTGACACCGAGCTCGGTCGCTTTTTCGAGCGCCCACTCGAAGGCGTCGAATTTCACGATGGCTAGCAACAGAGTGGACTGAACTTCGGGTTGATGTGACGGGACCTCTTCGAGCAGCGCAAATTCAACCTCATCGCGCGTCACCTTCTCCACCCGCCCGAGGCGCACCCGAGAGCCATCGCTAAGTTCGTAGACCTGTCCTGCCTGAGCGCGCAGCACGCGCCCGAGGTGATGGGCCGCCTCGCCCTCCATGAGGGCGCGATCGTCCGTGAATTGTTCAACAAAAAATCGCCTTCGCACGCGACAAATTGTAACTCAGGCAGTCGCGCGCAAATAACCGAGCCGTGTTTCGAAAGCGAATCAATTCGGCGTCGGCGCAGCTTGAGACTTGAGCGCCCCCGCGGGCCGTTTGTAGTCATACAGGGGAAGCTTCGACTTGAGCAGTGTCGCAAACTCTTTTTCGCGGTCTCCCAGGACTCTCTTCGGCACGATCCGGTACAACCGCGGATTAGCGTAGATCAGGAACACTTCCCTGCTTTCCAGATAACCGAGGTACCTACTCCAACTGGCGACGGCCACGGTTTGTGGATCCTGAAGATGCAAGCCTTCTTCTCCGAACGTAAGACGCAGTGTACCCTCGTAAATCCTTTTCCGTTTCATCAGGAAGGAGACGATCGCGAAGAGAATCACCGTGCCAAATGCGAAGTAGGGTGCCACGGTGTCGTCCCGAGGGCCCTGGCCCCGCAACACAAGCAGAATGATATAGCCCAGTCCAAACAGGCCCACGACCATCCGGAGGAGTGCGCGCCAGCCTCCGGCTTGTGCGAAGTGCAGCAGAAATCCATTGCGGTAATCCACACGCGTGTATCGAAAGTCGATCGGGCGGGCGGCAAATGGTTTCGAGCCGTTCAGTTTTTCCAGCACGAGAGTTCGAAATTCGGTCAGCGATCCCTCAGAAGCAAAGACCGTCTTGGACACCGGAACCTGCTCCGTCTTGGTGCGAATCACGGCAAACGATTTGTTTTCGGAGAAGCTTATTAGTTCAGACCATGGCCGAGTCACCGAGCCACAGCGGCAAGTAGTGGTAAAACCATTCTCATTGACTTCGAGCTCTCTTCGATCGGGGCAATGAATCTGTTCGTATGCTTTGCGGATCGAGTCTTCGTACTTTTGTTGCGCCTTGTCGATGGATCGGCGGTCGAAGAAATACGCGACGAGCGCTGAGACAGCGCCGAGGCCAACGAAGAATACTCCGACTCCAAGGCCGAGGCCCTGCGCACCGGTGACCACGCCGAGAAGCGCAATAGCGATACACACCACCAGGACCGCGCGAAATCCGACGTTGCGTCCTGCCTTCGCAGCGAATGGGGCATGGATAGAGCGGAATTCGTCGAAAGAGATAGCGTATTCGAGCTTCATGCTTTCGTTAGCATGAACGGAAAACGGCAGCGGATATGCTGTCCGTATGGCCAGTAGCTACGTAAGAATTAGATAATTGCCAGCGATTTTGAGTCCATAGAGCCGCGGAGGCTAGCCGAAAATGTCCTTCACTTTGTCGAAGATCGACGAATTTCGTTCGGCCGGCTTGTTGTCTACTTTCAACGAAGCGCCCAATTCCTCGATCAACTTGCGCTGTTCGCGCGTCAATTTCGTCGGCGTGATCACGCGCACGTGATAGTACAAATCGCCTTTGCCGCCGCCGCGCGGATCGGCAAGGCCTTTGCCCTTTAGTCGAAACACCGCGCCGCCTTGCGTGCCTTCAGGAATTTTTAGTTTTTCTTCGCTGACCAAGCCTGGGACCTGCAACTCGGTACCAAGTGTTGCCTG
>DATAMU010000979.1:0-7954 GCA_036266605.1 Candidatus Acidiferrum sp.
CGTTGAGATGACGACGCATTCGAGTCTTCTTTGCGCGGCGCGGCGACGAGCGACGATTCAAGGTGTTCGATCGTCGGCGGCGTGTTGTCGATGACGAATCGCTCGCTGTCGCGCGAAGTCGTCAGCGCGTCCGCTGTCGGATTGGAGGGCGCGTCGCTCGCGACGATGCGCAGATAGTAGGCGCCGTCGGGCAGAGAAGTCGCGTCCCACGTGTAATACTTTTCAGCGAGCTTGTCTTTTAGAACTTTCCACTCTTTTTCGTTTTCACCGCGGTAAAGCACGGCGTACCGGAGGTCGTCCTCGTTCTCGTCATGCGCCGTCCAAAGCACGGACTGCGAGCCTTTCTGCTGAAAACCTTGCGGCGGCTGTTCAAATTTTGGCGTGGAGCTTGCCGATATGACTACGCCCGTTGGATTCGGAGTCGGCGGATTTTTCAGCGTTGCCGGCGTTTGTTGTCCAGCTTGGATAGCGATTGCCCCTTGCACGCGTACGTTGGGATCTTGGACGGCGATGCCGTCGATGACCGGCGCAACATTGCGCGGAAGATACGCGAGCGTGACCCACTCGATGCCATCGCCATAACGACCGTCGTGAATCACGGCCTTCCATTGCGCAAATCGCGCGGCTGGTGCTTCGACAGCGCTCGGTTTCGTGTACGGGCCGTACCAGCGCGACCACTCTTTGCCGGGATCTTCGGTGTTGCCGGAGCGCACGAAAAATTCGAGTCGCGGCTCGCTCGATGACGCCGCGTTTGAACCCGACTTGGTGTTCGGCGCGCTCGGCGGCGGACTCCACCAATCGATGCGGCCCCACTTCGAGAATAGACCGGCGTCGAAAGAGCGCGATTCGTAAGTACCTTCGGGCTGATATTCGGGCCCGACCGAAAAAACTTTGCCGGGATTCGCGGTGCACAAAAATATTTTGCCGTTCGATCCGCGCGTGATGCCGGTGATTTGCGCCGAACCCGCTTTCGCGAGTTGCGCGAAGACTCCGCGACCATCGATCGCCAACAGCGCGCCGTTGTTGCCGGTGCCCGCGAGCAAGCGCCCTTCTGCGTTGAGAGCCAGCGAATAGACGACGTCGTCGCGCGAAGTCCAAAGCTCTTCGGGCGCGCCGTCGGGCGCGATTCTGTAGATACTGCCGGAGAGCACCGGTGGGAACGGAACGAAAGGCGACGCCACTTGGGCGCCAGTAGCGCTGATTGCTCCACCACCCGTGATCGTTGTCGTACCGCCGGATGTCGAGATGATTGCGGTTGGAGTTGCACCTGGGTGCTGCTTTTCGCCGATGGCGGCCGCGTAGACATTGCCGTCGGGAGCCACAGCCAGCGCGGTGATCTCGCGCTTCGATGTTTCGTACAATACGAAGCCTTCGGCGGCCGGCTCTTTGTCTTTATCCTTGCGCGCGTTTGCGTTCGATTTTTTGGTGACTCGCAGAACGCGTCCGCTCGGTTCGGTACCGACGAGCAGATTACCTTTGCCATCAAAGGCCATCACGCGAATGTGCGCTTCGTCGCTCGCGTAGAAAAGCTCCGACTTGCCGTCGGGCGACACCGTGAAAATTTGTCCTTTGTCGCCGGTGGCTACATAGAGTGTGCCGTCGGGCGCAAACGCGATATCCCAGATATATTTCGTTTTCGGGTCGAAGAAGACGGATTTCTCACCCGATGACGAGACGCGATAAACCTTCCCGTCGGGATTTGTTCCCACGTACAACGCACCTTTGCTGTCGAAAGCGATAGCTTGCACCGAAAGATCGGTGGATTCGAATGCTGTGGTGGGTTTGCCGTTCGAATCGAACCGAAAAACTTTCGCGGGTGAACCGCCGCCCGCATAGAGCACGCCTTTCAGATCAGTGCGCAGAGTCCAAAGGAAAGATGCATCCGCATCCGCGAGCAGCGTGAATTTTGGCGAAAGTTCGAGCCGCCCATCGCTGCGCACGGTGACGCCGTTCGATGTGCCCTTGAGAAATTCTTCGTAGGTGGATTGGCGCCAGCTGCGCGTGTGTTCGGCGAGCGAGTTCGCCGCGAAAAGCGTCGCGCAAAAGAGCAGCCCGCTCACCGCCGCTAAGAACCGATGAAGATTTTGTCTGGGCATCGAGATATTCACTTGGATGATGTTCACCGGATTTGGAGATTGAGAGAAACGACCCCTGAAACCGGGCCGCTAAGCTGTACCGACGATTCGCTAGCCAGCGATTCGCGCAAAACCTGAACCGTGCCCGGTGCAGGACGACCGTCGATCACATTGATCTGCGAAAGCGGCGCGTTCGGCAATTCTTTGTCATCCCAAAGGATCGTGGGCGATGGCATGAAAAGTCCGACGTAGAGCCGGTCGTTGCGGCGTTCGCGATTCAAAAGCGTAATGAGTTGATCGAGCCCTGGCGGCCCGCCGCTGCCAGAAAATTGGAAACCGCGCGACGCGCGATTGAGCAGGTCGCCGTCAGTGACCATCACGCGCAGCATCGAGCCTCGCGCGATTTGATCGGGCACGTGGACAGTCGTCTCTTCGATATGAGATTCACCGCGATAAGGATGGAGCAAAACGCGAACGCGGAGATCCTCGCCAGGCGCCGCTTCACCTTTTTCGAGCCACGCGCTGTCGATCGTGAACGATTGCCGGCCCGGGACGCTCTCGACTTTCAGCGCCACGCCTTCGACCGACGGAACTTCGTAGGTGTTGGTAAAAAGCCGATTGAAGATGGCTTGCACACCGAGCGCGATGGGCAGACCGTCGCCGCCGAGAAAATCTCCCGGCGCATACGTGTTTTCGATTTGCACCGGCGCGTGGCCTTTCAGGCGAATTTCGCCCGAGAGATGCAGCGTCATGCCTTCGCCATAAATCGAGTTTTGCGTTAGGCCGTTGAAAGTTGTCAGCGCGACAAGAAGCGGCGTCAGCTTCGGATGATCGACAACTTCGAAATGAAGTTTCTTGTTGCCGAGCGGCGTCACGACGGCAAGGTCGAGCGGAATCATCGACGGCGGCGCTCCGAGTTTGCCGGTAACGGCCGTGAGATGGTCGCCGGTGATCGTGCCGATCGGCCCGCCGACATTCACGATTTTGGTCGAGGCAAGCGACGACGAGAGCGTCGTGACAACGCGGCTGCGCGCCATCGGCAGCGCCACGTCGCCAAGACTTAGGAACGGATGCCCACAAAGATAAACGCGGTCGGCTTGCACCGCTGTGACCGTGCAGGCGGAATTGATCGAGGCGTCACCAGAAACGAGCACCATTCCAGCCATGTCGCCGGGCGCGAGCTTTTTGTCATCGGGCCGAGGCGCGGTCGTTCCGCCTTGTGCCGCGACGAAGCCAAAGCTGGCGATCTCCGGCGCGAATCGTTGCAGCGTTGCCGTTTGAAATCCGGAGAAGACGAGCGGCGTGGCGATTGGTTCCAGCGAAGATCCGGACGGCAAACCGTTGTGCGACGCGGTTTCGCTCGGCAACGCGATTTGCTGTGGCTGATATTGCGGCTGAATTTGCGCGGAAGCGGAGTATGCCGGCGAAACTGCTGCCTGCGGCGACGGATATTGCACGGCGGCGGCCGGCGGCGCGTTGTTTGGCCCAGCCGGATGGAGGACATCTTCAATCGGCGTCACGCCGCCAATGGCTTCCTTCGTGAAAACCCCAAGCTTCAGCGAAAGCGCGCCCGCGAGCTTGCCGTCGAGATAAACCGGGCTGCCGCTCATGCCCGCAACGACGCCTGTGTGCTCGACTTTCTCGCCTTTGAGCTGCACCAAAATGATCGACTGCTGCGGCCCCAGAAAATTGGGCATCACGCCGATGACTTCGAGGTCGAATTTTTCGACCCGGTCACCTGCAAAAATTGTGTAGGCGTAGCCCTGCATGCCGGGGCGCACCTGGCTCAAGGGCAAGATTTCGTTGGATTGTGCTGAAAGCGTTGGACTTAGCGCCGCCCAAGAGACAATCGCGAGTACGGCTGCGAGGACGCGGGCTACCAGCGATAAACAGAACACTCGAATCGCTGACGCGGTCGGCTTTGGCTCGAACATGAAGTGCTCATGATACTTAGCCCCGTACGGGGACGCAATTGGACGACCGGAGGTCAAAAAGTAGGCCACCCAACCTAGGCGTCCTAGAACTGATTTTGAAGCCCTAGTGCCGCGATTTAACGAACCCTCTTCGCGCGACTCGTTCGCGCTGACGTCGCTCAATTCGATCACGTTGAGAGGATGAGCGAATTGCATCGCCGGGTTGTTCGGAGTGGTATCTTCCGCGCCATCGATTACGGTTGTGGCGGGAAACCCATTTTTCGGATCAGCTCGGTGTACCTGGGGTCGGAACGCAGCGGATCCCAGAACCCCTCCTGCCGAATGTAAGCGAGCCGGGTAAATCTTTCTTCGTATGCCTTGTTCAGCCATTCGAACGTGTGATCTTTGTCGCCCAGCCCGACATAAACGACGGCGAACGTGAGCGCCGGCACGTACCCCGTCTTGGACATCTCGGTCAATTCGTTGACTCTCTTCAACGCGCTTTTGCGATCGCCGAGCCGCGCCCGCAAATATCCATCGATCGCACGCGCAAACGGCCAGTTGTGCGAGAACTCGACATGCTGGGCATTTGCATCGAGGGCTTCTTTGAGCATGGACTTGGCCGCATAAGACTGCGCCATGACCGCGTACGCTTGCACGAAGTTCGGCACGATGCGCAGAGTTTCGCGGCTCTGTTCGATTGAGTCATCGTATCGGCGCGCCAGATACATCTGCACCGCGACGTTGTGACTGAACGCCGCCGAGCCCGGATCGGTCGCCAGCGCGCTGCGCGCAATGTCGATCGCTTCCTGCGACTGGCCGATGGAGCTGAGATAGAGGGGATAAAAAGTGTGCGCTCTCGCATACGTTTTGTTGAGTTCGAGCGCTTTGTCGAAGTCGATTTTCGCCGCGGCCCAATCGAAGTCGTATGCGTAAGCAACGTATCCGAGCGGCAGATAAGCTGCACCGAGCTGCCAATCGATTTCGAGCGCCTTCATCGCTGCTGCCTTTGCTTTCGGCATCACTTCCCGCGGCGGAGCCACGTTGAAAAATCCGAGCTGAGAATATGCATCGGCGAGACCTGCGTAGGCCAGCGCGTAAGTCGGATCTTTATCGATAGACTGCTGGAAATAATCGCGCGCCTGCACAAATCCTTCACCCGTTCGTTTATTCCAGTAATAGCGGCCTTTGAGATACAGTTCGTAAGCTTCCTCGTTGGTCGTGTAGCGCTTGGCCAGCCGCTGTTTTTCGTCGCCGGTAAGTTGTAGACGCAGCTTTTCTGAAATTTCGCGCGCTAGTTCTTCCTGCAACGTGAAAACGTCGGTGTTTTTTTGCGTGTACTGCCCGCCCCATATCTGGCTGCCTTCATCCACGTTCGTCAGCTCGGCGTGGACGCTCAGCGTTTCGCCGACGCGGGTGAGCCGGCCCGAAAGCACTGCACTCACATGCAATTCATGCCCTGCACGCTGCGGATCGGCGTCTTTGCCCTTGTAGCGAAAAACGGCGCTTCGCGCGGCGACACGCAGCGTTGGGAGCTGCGACAAATTGTCGATCAAACTTTCGGTGATTCCGTCGCTGAGGTATTCGAGATTGGGGTCATTGGCGGCATCGACGAAGGGAAGTACGGCGATCGAGTCGATTGTTTTGTCATCTGGATGCCGCTTCGCAACCCAAATCGCAATCGTGGTGCTAAGCACCAAGGCAATCGCGATCACGGCAAGTAAAACCTTCAGCCGTCCGGCTGAAGCGGCGTTGGTCGCGGCCACGGCTGCTGCCGAAACGGATTGGCCCTTGCCGCTCGAGTCGCGTTTGAGTCGATGCAGATCGGCGGCTAAATCCGACGCGCTTTGATAGCGAAGCCTGCGATCCTTTTCGAGCGCTTTACCGATGATGCGGAATAGCTCGGCTGGCACGCCGGTGTTTGCAGTCGCGAAGGATTTCGGAGTTAGTTCGAGTATCGCGTGTGAAATGACTCCCGTCGTCGCGCCGCGAAATGCTTGCTGGCCCGTTGCCATCTGGTACAGAACCGCTCCGAACGAAAACAAATCCGAGCGGGCATCGAGTTCCTCGCCACGGACTTGTTCCGGAGACATATAAGCGATCGTGCCCATAACGGAGCCAGGGCTGGTCAGGACAGCAGCGTCATTCGTGGCAAGCGTTTCGCTCGATCCAGCCGCCGTATCGATTGGCTTCGCCAGGCCGAAGTCGAGAATCTTCGCGTGGCCGCTATCTGTGACGAAAATATTTGCCGGCTTGATGTCGCGGTGAACGACCCCTTTGCGATGCGCGGCGTCGAGCCCATCCGCAATTTCGAGCGCCAGGTCGATGACGCGATCGTTGGCCATCGCCTTGCCGCCGATCATTTCCTGCAAGGTGCGACCTTCCAACAGTTCCATCACGATGAATGCCGAGCCACCATCGTGGCCGATTTCATGAATCGTGCAGATGTTGGGATGGTTCAGGGATGACGCGGCACGCGCTTCGCGTTGAAAACGTTCAAGGGCTTGAGTGTTGTTCGCGAGTTCTTCGGGCAAAAACTTGAGTGCGACAAAGCGGCCGAGCGTAATGTCTTCGGCTTTGTACACAACTCCCATCCCACCGCGCCCCAGCGCTTCAACGATGCGATAGTGCGAGATGGTTCGACCGATCATTTTCTGAATCGTCTTTTTTGAAGCTTGGAGCCTTCGCTACAGCGAGAAATCGACTTCGATCGGCTCGATCAGCGGAATCAGCCAGCCCAGCAATTTCTGATGCACCGGATGCGCGCTATACCGTTCGAAAGCCGCGGCGTCGGCAAATTTCATCGAGCCGCCGAGCTCGTAGCCTTGGCCGCGCGGCGAAATGTTCAGTCCGACCCACGACTCCTGCACTTCTTTGATCTCGTCTTTGAGCTTCCGAATTTCCGTGACGCAGTGATTCTTCTGCTCCGCCGTCACGCCGTTCTTGAATCGAAACGCAAACATATGGATGTACATAGTTGGGTCCTCGCCGGCTCAAGTCTGCCGGCATTTTGGTGTCCGCTTTCGCATGAAAAATCGCCGGCGCAATTTTTGGAGACGACGCGTCGATTGTCAACCGCGATTCATCCTTCGATCGGTCGTGCGACTTTCCTGCTTGACAGTGCCGAGCGCAAAGAGCAGCATTCAAACGATTTAAATGGGCCTCTCCCCGCCAGGCCTCTCCTCACGGTGGAAATCAGATCATGTCGATTCGCGCCAAGTTGGTTGCAGTCGCTTCGCTGCTCTTCTCACTGTTCGCGTTTCCTCCGGCGTCTCTTGCTGCTGACGGCGCCTTCGTTCGCATCAATCAACTCGGCTACGTCACCGGCTCGACGGCACGCGCTTATCTGATGTCCAAAACCGCAGAAACGGGCGCCACGTTCCAGGTGCTCAACGCCAAAGGCGTCGCGCAATCGGTCGCTCCGATCGGCGCCAGCCTCGGCACATGGGGCACCTTCACCGTATACGCGCTCGATTTCACGCCGAACTCCGCCGGCACCTTCACGATCGAAGTGAACGGCCCTGCGAAGGCGACTTCTCCCTCTTTTCCGGTCGGCACTGGGAAGCAACTCTACGCACACGCGCTCGCGAATTCGCGCTACTTCTATCAGAACGAGCGCGACGGACAGAATTATATTCCCACGCCGTTGCGCAACGCGCCCGGACATCTAAATGATTCGTCGGCAACGCCGTACGCGACGCCGCAATTCGATGGTGATGACAACATGCTCGGCAGTCTTCAACCAGTTGGCGCGCCCATCGATGCTTCTGGCGGATGGTGGGACGCCGGCGACTATCTAAAATTCGTGCAGACGCATTCCTACACGGTCGCTCTGATGCTGATCGGGGTTCGCGATTTTCCAAAGCAAATGGGCGTGGCAGGGAACAGCGACTTCACCGCCGAAGCGAAGTTTGGCTTGCAGTGGCTCTCGAAAATGTGGGACGACAACAGCCAGACGCTCTACTA
>DATAMU010000980.1:0-1665 GCA_036266605.1 Candidatus Acidiferrum sp.
GGCGACGCTGCGCGAAGTATGACGCGGTCAGGCGACGGTGACTTCGGGGCTGAGGTAGACGTCCTGGATGGCGTTTAGGAGCTGGACGCCTTCCTTCATGGGGCGCTGGAAGGCTTTGCGGCCGGAGATGAGGCCGGTGCCGCCGGCGCGCTTGTTGATTACGGCGGTGGCTACGGCTTCTTCGAAGTCGTTCGCTCCCGACGCGCCGCCGCTGTTGATGAGGCCTGCGCGGCCGCTGAAGCAGTTGATGACTTGATAGCGGCAGAGATCGATGGGGTGATCGCTGTTGAGCTCTGTGTAAATGCGCTTGTCGAATTTGCCGTAACTGGAGTTCCCGATGTTGAGGGCTTCGTAGCCACCGTTATTTTCGGCGAGTTTTTGCTTGATGATGTCGGCCTTGATGGTGACGCCGAGGTGATTCGCCTGGCCGGTGAGGTCGGAGGAGAGGTGGTAGTCCTTATCTTTTTTGAAGGCGTTGTTGCGGAGGTAGCACCAGAGAACAGTGGCCATGCCGAGATCGTGAGCTTGCGCGAAGCACTGGCTGATTTCGATGATCTGGCGATCGGCGCCTTCGGAGCCGTAGTAGATCGTGGCGCCGACGGCGGCTGCGCCCATGTCGTAGGCTTCCTTTACGGTGCCGAAGAGAATTTCGTTGGCTTGGTTGGGGAAGGTGAGGAGTTCGTTGTGATTGATTTTTACGATGAAGGGAATTTTGTGCGCGTATTTGCGGGCGACGGAGCCGAGGACGCCGAAGGTTGATGCGACGGCGTTGCATTCGCCTTCGATGGCGAGCTTAACGATATTTTCGCCGTCGAAGTAGTCGGGATTCTTCGCGAAGCTGGCGCCGGCGGAGTGCTCGATGCCCTGATCGACGGGAAGAATCGAGAGGTAGCCGGTGTTGCGCAGGCGGCCGTGGCCGAACATGCGCTGAAGATTGGTGAGGACGCGGACGTTGCGATCGGTAACGGCGTAGATGTCGTCGACGAACGTGGGACTCGGGAGGTGCAGGCGGTCTTTCGAGATTTTGGGATTCTTGAATCCGAGGAGCGATTCGGCTTTGGCGCCGAGGAGGCTCTCGATTTTGCTGGTGCTGGTGGATGTTGCCATTGCTTCTCCTTAAATTTGTGGCGGGATAAGTTTACATCGGGTTGAGGGGAAGTGGGAAAGGGGAGAGGGGATTTTAAAGGAGTTTAACGATTGCGGCGGGAATTGAGAGTTGAGATCGAGGTCATGCGAGTGACCGTGCGGACTTGGGGCGCAGCATGCTGCGCCCCTACGGGAGATGCTAGCTTTTGCTGATTGTGGTTGGGTCGAGTTTTTCGGCGGCGGCGGTGTCGATGAGCCAGACGGCTTTGCCATTGGTGGGTTGCAGAAGCTGCGATGGGAGCTGCTCGGGCTCGTAAGGGCCTTCGAGGACTCCTTTGAGGGCAAGAGCTTTGTCGGGCTTGGTGACCATGAAGATGGCGAGCGCGGAGTTGTTCGCAACGGGGGCGCTGACGGTGACGCGCCAGGTGTAGAGCTTGCCGACCCAATTGGAGAGGACGAGGCGGCCGTTGTCGTGAAGCGCTTTTGTGCCAGGAAAAAGCGAAAGCATGTGGCCTTCGTCGCCCATACCGATGAGAATGACGTCGAAGCGCGGAAGCTGGCCGGTTGAGAGGTTGAAGA
>DATAMU010000981.1:0-6483 GCA_036266605.1 Candidatus Acidiferrum sp.
CTCGTACGAAAACGGCCCCGGCGTCCGCCCATGCCCCGGCAAATCTGGTACAAATACGCGCAGCCCCTGCAACGCAAATCCCCGCGCGATAAAGGCCATAATCTTCTTGTTCGCCGCCAACCCATGAAACAGAATCACGTATCCCTGCGCGTCATCCTCGCCGGCATCGACGACATCCGTCACCATCCGGCACCCGCCCGCATCGACGATCACCGTCGTCTCTCGAAACAGCGGCGCCCGCGCCAGCAAAAATCCCACTGCGCACAGCAAAATGGCCGCGACGGCGCGGGTCCACCTCCGTTGTTTAGGGCCGTTTTCTGCTGGATTTTTTTCTTGCCGCTTGCTTTTCCGCGCCAAATTTACCTGCGTGATAAACTAGAGTTTCGCTAACCGCGGCCACGCCGCGTCATACCTGCTGGGAGAATCTTTGAGTCATCCATCTGTACTCACTTTGGACGAAGCGATTCTGCGGTTTGGCCGCGAGAAACGCAACGGACGCCGCGTCGTTTTCACCAACGGCTGTTTCGACGTTCTCCACCCCGGTCACATCAAAACGCTCGAACAAGCTCGCTCCCTTGGCGACGCGCTCATCGTCGCCATCAACAGCGACGCCAGCGTGGCCTCACTGAAACCTGGCCGCCCTCTTATACCCGAAAATGAACGCGCCGAGATTCTCGCCGCCCTCGAATCCGTGGACGCCGTCGTGATCTACAACGAGCTCACTCCGCGCGAAATCGTCTCAGCCCTCTTGCCCGACGTCCTCGTCAAGGGCGGCGACTGGGCCGACAACAAAATCATCGGCCGCGAAGAAGTGGAAGCCGCCGGCGGCCGCGTTGTCTCGATTCCCGTCGTCCCCGGCTATTCGACAACCGAAATCCTAAGAAAGATTCGCGAAGGCGCGCCTTCCGCCGCAACACAGGCCGGAACCGCTACAGCAACACCCGCGCAGCCCTCTCCGACAAAAATTTAAGAACTCCATCGAATGATCCTCCCCGCCGTCCGCGAACGCCTCGAAAGCATCCTGCGCCATCCTTCGATGGACGCGGCGCTCGCCGCCTTGCGTGCCGGCAGCAATCACATCTCGCTCGCCGGCCTGCATGACGTCGCCAAATCGCTCGTCACCGCCTATATCACCCACGAGCTTCGCCGCCCCGCCTACTTCGTCACCGAGTCCAACAAACGCGCCGAAGCCCTCGCCGAAACTCTCCGCTTCTTCGCCGGCATTTTCCCCGGCTCGCTCGGCGGAGTCACCACGCTCCCCGCCTTCGACACGCTCCCCTGGCAATCGCAAAGTCCTCACGCCGATATCCTCGAACGCCGTGCCGCCACTCTCTTCCGCCTCGCCGACGGCCAAATCTCTCTAACGATCGCACCAATCGCCGCCGCCCTCTGGCGCTACCAGGATCCTTACGTTTACCTCTCCCTCGCCCGCACTCTCGCCCGCGACGTCGAAACTCCGCTCGACGATTTTCTGCTCCATCTCGGCTCCGTCGGCTACACGCGCACCGAAATGGTCGAACTCCCCGGCCAATTCGCCGTCCGCGGCGGCATCATCGACGTCTTCTCGCCCGAATCTCCTCGCCCAGTCCGCATCGAACTCCTCGGCGACTCCGTCGAATCCGTCCGCGAATTCGACCCGCGCACTCAGCGCTCCGTCGCCCCCGTCGTTCGAACAACTTTGCTCCCTCTCGCCGAATGGTCCGTCCCTCCTCCCGACCAGGCCCGCGGCGACGAAGAAGCCGCCTGGGAGAACCCCTCCTACTTCGGGCCACGCACCGAAGCCGGCAACTCCTCGCTCTTCGAACTCTCCGAGAGTTCTCTTCGTCCGATCGTCTTCCTCGACGAGCCCGCCGCCCTCCGCGAAGCCGCCGCAAAACATCTCGCTCAAGCCACCGAAAACTACGAGCGCCACGCCCAAGCCAACGCCCCCACCGCCGAGCATTACTTCTGGACCGAACAGCAATTCGCCGCCGCGCTGACAAAAACTTCGCAAATCAGTCTCGAACAGCTCGCCCTTACCATCGGCGAAATCCCCCAATTCAATCTCCCATCCCGCCCCAGTGCTCGCTTTCACGGCGACGTCCCCGCCTGCATGGCCGAAGTCAAAAACCAACTCTCGGACGGCGGCAAAGTCCTCCTCACCGCCGCCAGTACCGGCGAAATCGAGCGTCTCGCCGACATCTGCCGCGAATACGAAACGCCCTACGTGCTCGGCGAATCCGAAGACGCCGCCGCTGGTTTTACATCCGAACGTGCCGACGAATCCGCCGCTCTCCTCCTCATGCGCTCGCCGTTCGCCGAAGGCGTCACCTTTCCCGACGCCAAGCTCACCCTCTTCGGCAACTCCGATCTCTTCGAAGCCACTCCCGCCGTCGATCGTCCCAGCCGCAAAATCCGCACCTCCGGCTTCTTCAGCGATTTTGCCGAACTCAAACCCGGCGACTACATCGTCCACGTCGATCACGGCATCGGCCAGTTCGAAGGCCTGCGACAAAACCAATCCGATGGTCGTAGCGGCGAATTCATGCTACTTCGTTACTTCGACGACGCCCGCCTCTACGTCCCACTCGAGCGCATGGACCTCGTACAAAGCTACCGCATCGTCGAAGGCGCCGAGCCCACGCTCGACAAACTTGGCGGCACCGGCTGGAACACCCGCAAAACGAAGGTCCGCAAGTCGCTCGAAGATATGGCCGATCAACTCCTCGGCCTCTACGCGGCGCGCAAAACCGCCGAGGGCAACGCCTTCTCTCCCGACGGAAATTTCCAGCGCGAGTTCGAAGACGCATTCGAGTTCGAAGAAACGCAAGACCAGAACTACGCCATCGCCGACATCAAGCGCGACATGGAAAGCGCCACTCCGATGGATCGCCTGCTCTGCGGCGACGTTGGCTACGGCAAAACCGAAGTCGCCATGCGCGCCGCCTTCAAAGCCATCGCCGACAACAAACAGGTCGCCGTTCTCGCGCCCACGACCGTCCTCGCCTTCCAGCACTTCGAAACTTTCAAGCGCCGGTTCGGCGCCTTTCCCGCACGCATTGAAATGATGAGCCGCTTCCGCAACGCCGCTCAGCAAAAAGAAACGATGGCCGCCCTCGAAGCCGGCAAAGTAGATATCGTCATCGGCACGCACCGCCTGCTCTCCAAAGACATCAAGTTTGCCGACCTCGGCCTGCTGATCGTCGATGAGGAACAACGCTTCGGTGTCGCCCACAAAGAGCGCCTCAAAGAAATGCGCAAAAACGTGGACGCCCTCGCACTCTCCGCCACTCCGATCCCGCGCACGCTCCACATGTCGCTCGTCGGCCTACGCGATATGTCGCTCATCGAAACTCCGCCGCGCGATCGCCTCGCCATTCAAACCGTCGTCGCGCCCTTCAACGAAGAACTCGTCCGCACCGCCATCGAAAACGAACTTGCCCGCGACGGCCAGGTCTACTTCATCCACAATCGCGTTGAGTCGATCTACGCGCTCGCCGCCCTCGTCCAAAAGCTCGTCCCCAAAGCGCGCGTCGTCGTCGGTCACGGCCAAATGGGCGAAAAAGAGCTCGAAGCCGTCATGCTCAAATTTATTCGCGACGAAGCCGACGTCCTCGTCGCTACCACCATCGTCGAAAACGGCCTCGACATTCCGCGCGCCAACACCATCCTAATCAATCGCGCCGACCGCCTCGGCCTCGCCGAGCTCTACCAACTCCGCGGTCGCGTCGGCCGCTCCTCTCAACGTGCCTACGCCTATCTCCTCGTCCCGCCCGAAACCACGCTCAGCGAAATCGCCCGCAAGCGCCTTTCCGCCATGAAGGAGTTCAGCGAACTCGGCGCCGGCTTCCGCATAGCCGCTCTCGACCTCGAACTCCGCGGTGCAGGCAACATGCTTGGCCGCCAACAGCACGGCCACATCGAAGCCATCGGCTTCGACCTCTATTGCCAGATGCTTGAGCGCGCCGTCTCCAAACTCAAAGGCCAGGAGTCCGCTCCCGACCTCCGCACCACGCTCAGCCTCGGCACCGACGTCCGCATCCCCGAAAATTACATCCCCAGCGAGAACCTGCGCCTGCGCACCTACAAGCGCATCTCTTCGATCACCACCGACGAAGAAAAGGCCGACGTCCGCAAGGAACTCGAAGACCGTTTCGGCCCGCCCCCCTCCACCGTGGACAACCTCTTGGAATACGCCGTCCTCAAATCGATGAGCGAGCGCCTGCGTATTTCCGCCGTTGAGCGCCAGGGCGCCCGCATCGCCATTCGCTTCCATCCCGAAACCACGATCGACCCTGCGGCTCTGGTCAAAGTCGTGCGGTCGCGCAAGGGCGTCAAGCTCGACCCCAGCGGCGTTTTGTGGATGGAAACGGCGCGCGGCGAATCGGTTCCGGGCGCGCTGAGAAACGTATTGCTCACTCTCAGCGGGCAGGACTAAACTCTTACGATATGGTGAAAGTAATGCGAAACACAGTATTTCTGGCGGCCTTGGCGCTCGCCTGCTTCTCTTTGACTGTCGCACAGTCCGCCGCTGCGCAAGATCAGCCCGCTCCGGCTCCCGCACAGAGTCAGGACAAGAAGCCCGACAGTCCCACTCCCGCTCAGCAGCCGGCCCCGACCCTCGAGAAACCCGGCACCGCGCCCGAAACCGACGACACCGCGAAGCCCGCCGCGAAAACTCCGCCCAAGAAATCGACCAATGCGGCAAACGTCGCCGCCAAAGCCGCCAGCGCCAAGAAAGAAGCGGAAAAGGTTCCCGAGGGCACCAATTCTAAAACCGTCGAAGAAATTATCGCCCGCGTGAACAATGAAATCATCACGCGCTCCGAGCTCGACAAAGCCAAACAAACCGCCGCCGAAGAAGTCGAAGAAGATTGCAAGGGCAAGTGCACCCCCGATGAGCAAAACGCTCGCATCGCGGAGCACCAGAAGGACGCGCTGAAAGAGCTCATCGATCAATCGCTTCTCGTCCAGCGCGGCAAAGACATGGGCCTCAGCGTCGAAACCGACGTCATTAAGCGCCTCGACTCGATCCGTATCCAGAACAATCTGACCAGCATGGAAGATCTCGAAAAGGCCGTCACCAGCCACGGGCTCAACTGGGAAGATTTCAAAGACAACATTCGCAAGAGCATCCTCACCCAGAAAGTCATCAGCCAGGAAGTCGGCTCCCACGTCAACATCAGCAAGGAAGACGTCCAGAAATATTACGACGAGCACAAAGCCGATTTCGTCCGCCCCGAGCAGGTTGCCCTGCGCGAAATCGAAGTCACCACGGAAGGGAAGAAAGACTCCGAACTTCCCGAGCTGAAAAAGAAAGCCGAGACCGCTCTCAAGCGCGTGCAAGATGGCGAAGACTTCGGCGAAATCGCCAAGCGTTTTTCCGACGGTAGCACCGCGAAGCAAGGTGGCTTCCTCGGCGTCTACAAACGCGGCGAGCTCTCCAAAGAACTCGAAGACACCGTCTTCAAAATGAAAAAGAACGACCTCACCGGGGTTCTCGACACCAAGCAGGGCTATCTCGTCCTCCAGGTTCTCGAACACTACGACGAAGGCCAACAGTCGCTCAGCAAAGTCGAGAGCGAAATCATGGACAAGATGTATTCCTCGCGCATGGAGCCCAAGCTCAAGGAATATCTCAAAACCTTGCGCGAACAGAGCTACGTCGTCATCAAGCCAGGTTATGAAGAAATCGCTGGAGGCGGCAACTCCGAAATTCAGGAAGTCAGCGCAACTCCCGAAGCGAACAAGGCCAAGAAGGGCCGCAAGAAATTCCTGCTCTTCGGCAAGCGCGCCCCAACCGCTTCTTCAGGCGACTAGATGAAGACTGGCTTCGTCGCGGAGTTGCTCTCCGAACAATCGATCACCACTTTTTTCCTCGTTCACGAAAAAGAAGTCCGCAACACGCGCGAAGGCCGCGCCTATCTTCGTCTCGAACTCGGAGATCGTAGCGGCACGGTCGAAGCCCGCATGTGGGATCAATTCGAAGGCGTCGCCAAAGACGTCAATCGCGATGACTTCGTCAAAGTGCAAGCCCGTGTCGAGCTGTATCGCAACAAACCGCAGCTTTCCGTCGTTCAGTGCCGCATCGCCCGCCCCGACGAAATCGACATCGCCGACTACCTGCCTCACACGCCGTATGACGTCGAAAAAATGTGGGCCGAGCTGCTCGGCTACGCCAACGCGCTGCAAAATCCCTGGCTCAAAAAATTAGTCCTTCAGATCCTCACCGATCCGGGCACCACGAAATGCTTCAAGCGCGCACCCGCCGCGAAAGTCATGCATCACGCTTATATCGGCGGCTTGCTCGAACACGTCGTCGGTCTCTGCGGCTTGGCGAAGCTCGCAGCAGGGCATTACCCCGAAATCGACGGCGACCTGCTCATGACCGTCGCCATCCTCCACGACGTTGGCAAGCTCGAAGAGCTCTGCTACGAACGCGCCATTGGTTACACCACGCCCGGACAGCTCCTCGGCCACATCGTCATGGAATTGGAAACCGTC
>DATAMU010000982.1:0-8925 GCA_036266605.1 Candidatus Acidiferrum sp.
ACGAAGAGGAAGAGCTTACGTTCGAAAATCCGAAAGCGGGCACGACACTTTCCGCAACTCTGACTGTGCCGCGTGGTGCGGGTCCGTTCCCGGCGGCAATTCTGCTCGCTGGCTCAGGACCGCTCGATCGCGACGAGACCGACGGCGGGCATCGGCCATTTCTCGTGCTCACCGATCACCTGACGCGTAAGGGAATCGCGGTGCTGCGCTACGACAAGCGCGGCATCGGCAAATCGACAGGCAACTACGACGATGCGACGACCGCAGATTTCGCCAGCGATGCCGAAGCGGCGCTTGCGTTTCTGAAAACGCGCAAGGGAATCGACCCGCGCAAAATCGGCATCGTCGGCCACAGCGAAGGCGGCATCATCGCGTCGATGATTTCTTCGCGTTCCAACAGCGTGAACTGGATCGCGGTGTTGGCGGGACCTGCAACGAAAGGCGAAGAGACGCTGCTGATTCAGTCCGACCTCATCACGCGCGCGGCCGGAATGACGAACGAACAAGTGGCGAAAAGCCTTGATTTCGATCGGCAGTCCTACAACCTGGTACGCCACGAGAAAGATCGGGCCGAGCTCGAGAAGAGTCTAGGTGACTTGGTGAGAGTCAGCGGCATCGGCCCCGCGATGCCGCCAGCGTTCATGCAGCGGCAGATTCATTGGACGAGTTCGCCATGGTTCCGGTATTTCCTCGACTACGATCCGGTTCCGGCGCTGCAGGAGACGAAAGTCCCGGTGCTGGCGATGAGCGGCGAAAAAGATTTGCAGGTGCCGCCGAAAGAAAATTTGCCGCTGATTCGAAAGGCGTTGGAAGACGGCGGCAACAAGGATTTCAAAGTGGTCGAGCTGCCAGGGCTCAATCATGAGTTTCAGCATTGCTATGCTGGGTTGCCCGCGGAATCGCGAGCAATCGAAGAGACGTTCGCTCCCGATGCGATGAACACCCTTTCGGATTGGATCCTGCAACATACTGCTTCCTAAGGGCTTTGCACCCGCCGAAACGGCGACTGCATCGAACACAGGTGCGCGTTTCACACAACATTCATCTTCCGCAACCTCGAAACACCGCATCGCGGGTTATTCTTTTTATTGGGAGACCGTTCTAGCCTCCGTGCCTCCGCGCCTACATTTAGTCCTCGTCGTCCACGCTCACCAGCCGACCGGTAATTTCGATCACGTATTCGAGCAATCGTTTGCGCGATGCTACGGGCCGTTCGTCGACGTGCTCGAACGCCATCCGAACGCGCGCGTGGGCCTGCACTACACGGGCCCGCTGCTGACATGGATCGAGTCGCATCATCCTGAATATTTCGAACGCCTCCGCGAGTTGGTGAGGCGCGGTCAGGTAGAGATCATCGGCGGCGGATTCTATGAGCCCATCCTGATTTCGATTCCGTCGGCGGATCAGCGCGACCAGATCGTTCGCCTCGCGGACTACGTCGAACAACACTTCGGCAAACGCCCCGAAGGAGCATGGCTCGCTGAACGCGTGTGGGAGCCGCAGCTTGCGTCGGTGCTTGCAACGGCGGGTGTCGGCTACACCGTGCTCGACGACATTCATTTTCTTTCTGCCGGATTCGAACAAGACGAATTGTTCGGCGACTACATCGCTGAAGACAAAGGCGAAACGATTCGCATCATTCCCGGACAAAAATCGCTGCGTTATTTAATTCCCTGGGACCCTGTCGACAAAGTGATGGCGGGACTTCACGAAATGTTCCGCGCCCATCCAGGCGGCATCGCCGCGATGGGCGATGATATGGAAAAGTTCGGTGGCTGGCCGGGGACGTTCGAACACTGCTACGACGAGCGTTGGCTCGATCAATTGTTCGACGCGTTCGAACGAAATTCCGAATGGCTCGATGTCTGCACACCCGGCGAATATCTTTCGAAGCACACGCCGTTGGGTCGCGCTGATCTGCCGACGGCCTCGTACACCGAAATGATGGAGTGGGCGCTGCCGACGCGCACGCGCGAGCGATACAACGCCCTGCTCAAAGAATTTAGCGGACGCAACGATGTCCTTTCGTTTTTGCGCGGCTGCCCATGGCGCGGATTCTTTCGCAAGTATTCGGAATCAAACCTGTTGCACAAAAAGATGTTGCGCACTGCCAGCCGCCTCGCGAACGCGCCGCGGCGTCGTAGCGGTTCAAAAGCGTCGGAAGAATTGGCGCACGCCCGCGACTTGTTGCAGCGCGCGCAGTGCAATGATGCCTATTGGCACGGCATTTTCGGCGGCTTGTACGCGCCGCATCTGCGCACGGACATCTCGCGCAATCTGATTCGCGCCGAAGCTATTGCGGATCGTCACACGCCTGGCGCAGCGCCTCCTCGCGTCGAAACGCTGGACTATGACGGCGACGGCGTCGATGAGTTGCTCTTCACCGCGCCGGAATATCAGGCGCTCCTCAAGCCCGGCGATGGCGCGACGCTGCCCGCGCTCGATTTCCGGCTCACTGAATCGGCGCTGATCAATTCGATTTTGCGCCGCCCGGAGCCATATCACGCACGGTTGCGTGATCCGAACTATCGCCCTGCAACGACGACGACCGCATACGAGCAGACCAAGGTGAAGGAACGGAACCTCGATCGGTTTTTGATTTATGATCGTTGGGCGCGCAATACGTTTCGACTGTTCTTGTTCGATCCTGCGAAAAGCCCTGCCGATTACGAAGCGCTTCGCCTGGAAGAAGATCCCGGATTCGCAGCAGGCCCATTCACGATCGAAGATTCTTCCGCGCGAGCAACGGAGCTGGCTCGCGAGGGTTTTGTCACGTTTGGCGGAGCTAACTCCGATTCGACCGCGGAACTTTCGGTCACCAAGCAATTTTCATTCGGTCCCGCTCCACGCGGTTGCGAGATCGCATGCGAGCTGCGCCTGAAATTTAGGTCGCCCTTACAGCGCCCAATGGCCGTCGGACTCGAGTCCGTTGCAAATCTGCTCGCGCCCCACGCGGATGATCGATTTGTCGAAACTCCCGATGGGAAACAGAACCTGCGCTTCACCGGCGCCCTGCCGGGACCGACACTGCGCATGGAAGACGGTTGGCAGCGTTTCAAAATTGCTTTGCACGCGCCAGGCGCCCAACACTTTTGGATCGCGCCCATCGAGACGGTCTCCGAATCCGAAGAAGGATTCGAACGCGTCTATCAAGGCTCGCAAATTTTAGCGGTTTGGTATCCCGACTTCGCCGGCGGCAACACTTGGCTCGGCCGCTTGGTTTGGCGCGTAGAACAGTTCGAATAGAAACGTCGTTGTAAAAAACTCGACTGAGCGCGATCGATTCTGCCTTGCGGAGCCTGCTAAGCGCAAATTAGCAAATTCTGCGCGAACGGCCACTCTTCATCGATCCACTGTCCCTCGCAGCGATAGCCAGTACGCTTCGCCATCTCAAGCACGTCCGCGGCGCGATACTTATGCGAGCTCTCCGTCCAGATCGTCTCGCCTTCCGCAAAATCAACGCGCGTCAACGCCGCCGGAATCGTCACGCTTTGCGTCCGCATCGAACGCAAATGCATCTCAATCCGCCGTTCATCCCGATTCCACCGCGCCTCATGAGCAAATTGCGATAGATCGAAATCCGCTCCGAGTTCCCGATTAATTCGCGCCAGCAAATTCTTGTTGAACGCCGCCGTCACTCCGGCCGGATCGTCATACGCCAAAATCTGCGTCTCGATATCTTTCTCTAAATCCGTCCCCAGCAACAACGCATCCCCGCGCCGCAAAATGTCGCGCACCTCGCGCAAAAACTCGTCGCCCATTTCGCGATCGAAATTCCCGATCGTGCTCCCGAGAAACAAAACCAACAAATGCTCCTGCGAATCCCGATTCTTCGCCACAGCCCGCAGCCCATCGAGATACGTCTGCTCGTACCCGACAACGCTCACTAAATCGATCTGCCCAAGCTCTTTTTCGCAAGCCGCCAGTGCCGAAGGCGAAATCTCGATCGGATAATAAAACGTCCGCTGCCGCGCCGAGAGCGCTTCCAACACCCATCGCGTCTTCTTCCCCGTACCGCTACCGAGCTCCGCCACGGAAATCGGCCGCGGCAGCTGTTCGACGATGTCTCGCGCATGCGTCTCGAGCAGTCGCGCATCCGCCCGCGTCAGCCCATACTCCGGCAACACGCAGATCGTTTCGAAAAGCGCCGAACCGACTTCGTCGTAGAGATATTTCGACGGTAACTCTTTCTGTCCTGCTTTCGTCAATCCGTCTCGCACCGCATCCGCAAATTCGGACACATGACGAACGGGAAGGGAATAGGTCAGCATCTATCTGTCTGCTCCCAGGCCTCGAAATAAAGACGGCCTTAGTCTTCTACGCAGCGAAACGTCGCGTAGACATATGGGTAGTGTGGTTGAAACCAGTTTCGAAACGAACGTCGCAACATGCAGGCAGCCGTGCGGGGTGAGCCGCCTTTCATCACGTAGTGCTTACCATCAAAAAAATTAGCCGAATATCCCGGGTAAAAGGACATCGGCTCGAATCCGGGAAAGGGCTCGAACACTGTTCGCGTCCACTCCCACCCGTTTCCGACGATGTCGTGTACGCCAAACGCGCTTGCGCCTCGCGGGTACGCGCCCACCGGACTCGGATCCCAATGCTGAAAATCAAAATTGCCGTACTTTTCGTTGGGAGCTTCATTCCCCCAAGGATAGTCGCGCTCCACGCCGTCTTCCGACGTGCCGTACGCCGCGCGATGAAATTGCTCTTCACTCGGCAGCTTGCGCCCCAGCCACTTCGCGTACGCCGTCGCTTCCGCGTGGCTCACATACACCGGCCAATCCAACGGCAACTGGATGTCGCCAAACATCGTGCGATACATCCACAAATTTCCTTCGCGTCTCCAGAACGTCGGATGCGAAATCCCATCCTCGTTCTTCCACTTCCACGCTTCGTCGCTCCACAGCCCGCGATTCTGATATCCGCCAGCCTGCATGAATTGCAGAAAATCGCGATTCATCACGTTGTACGTGTCGATCGCGAATCCCGGCACGAACGCTTCCGCGCCCTCAAATTCGTTGTCCCAGCCAAATTCGGCGTTGTCGCCGTGCTTCAGTCCAAGCGTCGCCGTTCCCGCCGGAATATCGACCAGATGCGATTTCGCTCGAGCCGTCTTCCACACCGGTTCCTTCGGTGCACGCACTTTTCGGCCCGCCGGCAACTGGTGCAGCATGTACGCCAGCGTTTCCGCGTGCATCAATCGATGTTCGATCGCAACTTCGATCATCGAGAGCAACAGCGGATGCCCTTCCGACGGATTCGCAAGCGTCCGCGCAACCGCTTGATCCAACTCATCGCGTAGACGCGCATTGTACGCGTCGATCTCCTCGCGCTTCGGCCAATCCGAAGGCTGATCGGTTGGCAACCCGCCGCCGACGGGATCGATTCCAAACGCAAACAATTTGTCGAATGATTCATTGAACGACTGCAGCCCAAACGCACGTTGCGCCAGCAGATTCCAATCAAACGACTCGACGTGCCCGACATAAAAAATAATCCGGTGGCGTTCCGCGATCGGCCGGTCGTACATCGCCTCTTCCCGCACGATCTTGAACAAGTCGTCGGTACGCTTCCGGGCTTCAGTCAATCTGTAATGTAAATCGTGGCGGATGCGGACGGCGCTGTTGAGGGCTCCCATGCGATCGCTTTCTCCGGTATGTTTGGATGCCGCGTTCGCATCAAAGATGCAGCGAAATGCTGCAATTTGATGCCACCGTCTGACGGGGATGCAGGGCGCTACCAAGTTCACGCCCTTTCTGAGACGATGTCAACCGAAACGCTAGCGAAACTCCTATTTCCATCCCCTCCCAATGAAACCTACCATCCACTTTCGCGATGCGACATACAGCGTAACCCGTAATCTATCTGGCACTTCCGGCGCATCCTCCAACTCCGGGACTTTCGACATTGTGAGCTCTGTTTCATTGGAAATTCATACAGGAGAAACAGTCGTCCTTCTTGGCCGCAGCGGCAGTGGCAAGACCACCCTGCTCAAATTGATCAATCGCCTGCTTGTGCCTCAAAAAGGGGCGGTATTCGTGCAGGATCGCGCAACTTCCGAGTGGGATCCCATCGCTTTACGCCGCGGCATCGGCTACGTCATCCAGGAAGGCGGCCTTTTTCCGCATTTCACAGTTGCGCAAAATATTTCCCTCGTCCCCACGCTCGAAAATTGGGACTCCACGCGCACCAGCAAACGTGTCCAAGAGCTGCTGGAACTCGTAGGTCTAGAACCAGGCCAATTCGCTGACCGTCGCCCCAATCAGCTTTCCGGTGGCCAGCGTCAACGTGTCGGCGTTGCCCGCGCACTCGCTGCTGATCCGTCCATTCTTTTAATGGACGAGCCATTCGGGGCGCTCGACCCTGTCACCCGCGCCGAGATGCAGCGCGAATTCAGCGACATCGCTCGCCGGCTCGGCAAAACGATCGTATTCGTCACGCACGATCTGCGTGAAGCTCGCCGCCTCGCCACGCGCATTGTGTTGCTCCAATCGGGCCGCATCGTCGCGTCTTCCACGCCCGATGAATTTCTGCGCATCGATCATCCCGAAGTCCGTGCCTTCGCCGCCACGCTCGATTCGACGCCGCCCGATCAACGCGCGCAAAACCCGACGCCCGGAGCCCGGGGATGAGCGTCTGGCAATTCTTCGCAACACATAGCTCCGACATTCTTCAAGCCACTCTGACGCACCTGACGCTCGTCGCGATCTCGATGCTCATCGCGATCGTCATCGCGGTCCCGCTCGGCATGTTCATCGTGCAGCGGCCCGCGTTGCGCTCCATCGCGCTCGGCATCGCCAGCATTTTCCAAACAATCCCCAGCCTCGCGCTTTTCGGCTTCCTCATTCCAATTCCGTTCATCGGCGGCATCGGCACGCGCACCGCGATCGTCGCGCTCGTCCTCTATGCGCTGCTCCCCATCCTCCGCAACACCTACGTCGGCCTCACCAACATTGACCCCTCAATCCTGCAAGCCGCCGAAGCCATGGGCATGACCGAAACTCAAATCCTCTGGCGCGTCCGTCTTCCTCTCGCGCTTTCCGTGATCCTCGCCGGCATTCGCACCGCCACCATCATCACCATCGGCGTCGCCACCATCGCCGCCGCCATCGGCGCCGGCGGCCTCGGCACCTTCATCTTCCGCGGAGTCGCCATGGTCAGCGACGCCGTCATCCTCGCCGGCGCCATCCCCGCCGCCGCCCTCGCGATCCTTGCCGACGCCCTCCTAGCCCTCCTCGAACGCCGCCTCAAAGTCACGTAGCCTTTCTTGCTCTTTCTCGGTGCCCTCTGCGCCCTCTGTGGTTAATTCTTCTTCGCTCTTTCCGCTACCGAGCCTCCTCCGCGTAATCTCTGCGCCCTCTGCGTCTCCGCGTTATCTTTTCTCTTTCGCTTTTTCTGTGAGACAGTGCCACCTATGCGCCGCTTTCTGCCCCTCCTAGTCTCTCTCTGCCTTCTTGGCTGCGGCTCCAGCCAACCCCACATCACCGTCGGCTCCAAATTCTTCACCGAGCAAGTCATCCTCGCCGAGCTCCTCGCCCAACACATCGAAGCCCGCACAGGCATCCACGTCGAACGCAAATCCAATCTCGGCGGCACGCTCCTCTGCCAAAAAGCCCTCCTCTCCGGCGAGCTCGATCTCTACGTCGAATACACCGGCACCGCGCTCACCGCCGTCCTCGACGAATCTCCCGCCGACAATTCCGACTCCCACGCCGTCTACGAGCGCGTCAAACAAGGCTACGCCCAGCGCTTCAATCTCGACGTCACCGAGCCTCTCGGCTTCGAAAACACTTTCGCGATGGTCGTCCGCGGCACCGACGCCCAGCAATTCCACCTCGCCAAAATTTCCGACATCGTCCCCATCGCCCCCCGCTGGCGCGCCGGCGTCGGCTACGAATTCCTCGAGCGCCCCGACGGCTATCGCGGCTTCATCCAGCGCTACGGCCTCCGATTCGACGCCACGCCCAGCGTCATGGACCTCGGCCTCATCTATCGCGCGCTCGTCGATAAAAAAGTAGACATCGTCGCCGGCAATTCCACCGACGGCCTGATCGATGCCCTCCACCTCGTTGGCCTCTCCGACGACCGCCACTATTTCCCCCCGTACGACGCCGTCCCCATCGTCCGCCGCGACACGCTCGCCAAGTTCCCGCCCCTCCGCGCAGCCCTCGCCGACCTCGCCGGAAAAATCTCCGCCGCCGACATGCGCCACATGAACTCCGAAGTCGACGCCGACCAGCACGACCCCGCCGCCGTCGTCCGCGCCTTCCGCACTTCGAAGAACTTGTAGTTTGAGTGTAATTCTCGGCGCAAAGAAAACAGGGCGCAGAATTGCTGCGCCCTATTGGTCCGACTGCACTATGGGATCATCTGCTCGCTACGGCAATGAGAAAGCTACGACGTAGTCGCCTTGCTTCGTGCCGAGTTTGCCGTGGCCGCCGGCGGCGATAACAATGTATTGTTTGCCGTTGAAGACGTATGTCATAGGCGTGGCCTGGCCTCCGGCCGGTAGTTCATACGACCAGATTTCTTTCCCGCTCTCGGCGTCGAAGGCGTGAAATATGTTGTCCATCGAGGCGGCAGTGAAGACCACATTTCCGGCGGTCACAATCGGACCGCCGAAATTTACAGTGCCGGTGTGGCGATCTTTCACGTAGCTGCCGAGTGCAACATCCCAAACTTTTGAGCCCGCAAACAGATCGATCGCTTCGGTCGTGCCCCATGGTGGGGGCGTGCACGGCGTTCCCTTCGGCCCGAGAAATGTCTCACGGTACATTCCGTACGGCGACCCCGATTGCCGGGCAAATTCACCGGTCATCCGATTGTTTTGGCGATGATCATACACATACTGCAGCTTGTCGCGCTCGATCAGTTGCACGCGCATCGCAAGATGGTTCGTGTTCATGATGAGCAGATGCCGCT
>DATAMU010000983.1:0-3305 GCA_036266605.1 Candidatus Acidiferrum sp.
ATTCGAACGTCGGCTCGTCATCGAACGGGAACGGCGGCACGACGATGCGAACACCAATCTGGAAACCGCTGCGCGTGCGCCACTTGGGATCCTGGCCGTTGGCAAGCTCCCAGAAAAAATCGCTGATTGGCGTAAGAATGCCTTCCTGCTGGATGAAGATGGTCGGATATCCGAAGCGCGAAGTGAACTCGAGCGGGTAAATGCCGTTGTTGTTGACTATGCAGTTTAGATCGATGTACCCGACGTAGCCTTCCATCGCGAGCTTCGGCTCCATCTTGAGCAACGTGCGGTAAAAGATCGCATTGGGCTCGCTCCAGAACATCGATGTGCCCATTTCTCCGGTCGGAGGTCCGACTTCTCCAGGGAACAATTTCTTGTGTTCGAAATTGATGTTGATGGGCGTTATAAAATGCTTGCCGTTGAAGAAGCCGCCGACGGCGACTTCGACGCCGTGAATGCGGCGCTGCAGCTGAAACACCTTGATCTCATCGGCGAACGCCCGTTTATACGCCTCGAGCATTCGAACCACGTCTTCGCCATCTTCTTCTTCGCCAACGAAAAGGCGCCGCTTCACGTTCTGCGCTTCCCCGCTCGGCTTGATCACATAGCGGTCCGGATTTTTCTTCACAAACTCGATCGCCGGATCGAATGAATCGAAGTCCTCGTACGGAATGATGTTGACGCCGGCCTTCTTCAGCTCTTCTTGGCCGAACGAGCGATCGTCTTCGAGACGATCGGTGTACTCGCTGCCGCCGATGACCGGCTTCCCCGCGTCACGCAGCGCTTTCGCTTTGGCACCCTGACCGAGCGTGTCATCGAAGACCACGATGTCGGCCCACTTGACGTCCTTCTCCCAATCGCTGGTCTTGGGAACGAAGCCGTCGGCGATGTCGCGCTCTTTTTCGTTGTCGATGTAATAGCGGACTTCGTGACCTTCTTTGAAGATCTGCCAGGCGATGTCGCCAATCAAAGCGGAGAGCGAAACGAACAAAAATTTGCGTTTTTCCATTTTTAGAAGAGCCCGTCCTTGGTGGCGGGCAGCAACGAAAGTGTAGAGGCGGACGGGGCGCGAAATGTAACAGTTTGTTTAAAAAAGTCGGACGATGTTTCGATGAGGAGCCTCGCCCAATCCCCTCCCCCGATCGTGTGCACGGCTGCGATCGCGCAGGGAGGGCGACTCGTTGGATCGTCACTATTCGGATCGAGCTCCGATCGTTCTGCTTCAAAATCGCTTGCGGTGTCACGTCGATCGAAGCGATCGATCAGCGAACCGCGGCAACTCGGGCGGTTTTCTTCCACGGATCACCAAACACGGACCACGGATCACGACTCCGCCACCAGTCACCAGTCTCTAATCTTCGTAGCGCCGGCATCTTGCCGGCTGTTTTTTGCAGCGAATGGGCGAATCGACGTGTGGCCACAGAACCCGCCGGCAGGATGCCGGCGCTACGTGCGGCAGTCACCGGTCATACCGAATCCCCAGAGGCAACCTTTTTCAATCGGCTTTAGTTCTCACGACTAGACAGTACCTAGTCGCTCGAAGTGCGGCGTAAGTCCCGGAAAATATTGGGAAAATCCGGCTGACCTGTACTTTCGATCAGGTATACTGGACGGGATTGAATCCCAGTTAAGAGCAGTTGGCCCAGACCTGAACGAGCGCCAGTCTGACAAGGGTCAGATTCCGGCCAGTCCACCCGTGGGAGAGGTGCAAGCTTGTATCCTGCTTTTCGAACAAAAACCCTGAAATATTTTACGATTTTGATCTTGGCCGGTGGGTTTGCGGCGCTCAGCGCGACCCAGTGCGACGCCCAGATCCTGCACAAAAAAAAGAAGGTAGATAAGTCCACCTCCCAAGACAACACCGCCGAACCCGATAAGATCCTTTATGAACGGGCGATGGACGATCTCAAGCGCGGCCGCCAGGAAGTCGCGCGACTGAGCCTCCAGACCCTGATCAACACTTACCCAGACAGCGAATATTTGGCCAAAGCGAAGCTGGCGATCGCCGATTCCTACTATAAAGAAGGCGGATCGGCCAACATGACACAGGCGATCCAGGCTTATAAGGATTTCGGGATCTTCTTCCCGTTCCTCCCGGAAGCTTCGTATGCGCAGATACAAGTCGCCAACACGCACTACAAGGAAATGGCGAAGCCCGATCGCGACCGCAGCGAAGCGAAGATGGCGGAAGAGGAATATCAAACCTTCCTCGAGAAATATCCGAAGGATCCGTTGGCGCCGCAGGCCGAACAGCGACTCCGCAACGTGCAGGAAATCATCGCCGAAGGCGACTACCGGATCGGCTACTTCTATTATGTGAAGGGCGACAGGCGCGCAGCTGCGGCTCGATTGATCGCGCTGACGAAGCGGTATCCCCTCTACAGCAAGTCCGATCACGCACTGTGGATGCTCGGCGACGTCTTCGAACGCAGCGAGCACAGAGAAATCGCGCAGCAGTATTACGCGCAAATCGTGCGTAACTATCCGCTTTCGCCGTTGGTCGGGGATGCGAAGTACAAGCTGAAAGCGTTCAACGTGCCTATTCCTCAGCCCGATCCGAAGGCACAGGCATGGATGGTTGCCGAGCAGAATGCCCCGCGCGAGCACGACAGCTTGATCAAGAAACCGCTGGCGTTGATTCGGTCGGGACCACACGCCGAATTCGTCGCAGCGGCACGCACCGGTGCGCCGAACCTGACGCCCGAAACGGACAATACGTCTGCCACGGACATCCTGACGCCCGGCAACCGCTCGACGCTCGGCGGGTCTTCGCCAACGGCTGGCAATGCGGCAGTGGTTGAAGTCGTGACGCCTGGCAGCCCCGGTTCAACGTCGGCTGGTACGCCTGCGGCCAATGACGCCAACGGAGCCGCTGCTGGTACTACGGGCGCGACGACCGGTTCGACCGATGGAACTGCGCAGCCAACAGACAGCACCGGCACCAACCCTCCGGGCACATCTGGCGATCCGAAGGCCGCTGCCACACCGGCTCCAGCGCCCGCCGGTGGTGATCCCTCAACGAATCCGGTCACGACGACGACCACGACCGGCACCGACGGCAAGCCAGCGGACGGCTCTGTTCCGACCGCCACCGGCACCGACGCCAACGGAAATCCGGAATCGTCAACCACTCCGAACAACAACGGGAAAGAATCCAGCAGCAAGAAGAAAAAAGGCATCAAAAAGATCGTTCCCTGGTAGCCACTACTCGCAACCACAATTCGTGGCCCGCGATTGGTGGCCCGCAACTGGTAGCCGCTACACGGCATTCGAACTCCAGGCTCGATACCCAATACGACACTGTC
>DATAMU010000984.1:0-2252 GCA_036266605.1 Candidatus Acidiferrum sp.
ATTGTGACCGATCACAACCAGACAACAGTCCAGGCCTTGCGGGCTTGCAGACCGCCCTCACTCCCCCTCGTCCCTCACCTTCACATCCTTCACTTCCGCAATCTCCGAAATCACAATCGCCCGCATCCCCTTCCGCTCAAACGCAATCCCCGTCGCCCGTACATACTTTCCCACAAAGGGCATCAGCTTCTCCCGCTGGCTGTAGTCCGGCATCTTGTCCGAAATCGGCAAATACAAGTCGCCGTCCTTCGTCAAAATCGCAATCGGCGACCCGCCCTTCAAGCAATCCGTCACGCACTTCAAACTCATGCTCGTCGCCGCGCCATCTAAATTCTGAATCGGGCAAGCCACATCGCGCACCAACCCCTCGATCGTCACCTTCGACCGATTCGCCCGGGCGTT
This sequence comes from Candidatus Acidiferrum sp., assembly GCA_036266605.1. Lineage (GTDB taxonomy): Bacteria > Acidobacteriota > Terriglobia > Acidiferrales > UBA7541 > Acidiferrum. The sequence goes on from DATAMU010000984.1 coordinate 403, forward strand.
TTCCATCGAGGTATGCTGCGCACCCCGGCTCACTGCTCCAATCGCCAGGACTCCAACTCCGATCGCCGCCGCCAATCGTAAAAGTTTCATCGTTTCACGCGTCGTCTCGGCTTCATTCCCGGAATCATCACGCGCTTCACCTCATCCCCATACTCTGCCCAGTCTTCTGGCAACGCATCCGGGGCCTCGCGCGCCAATTGCAGCAATCCTCGATACGCCGCATACACTAGCACACTCATCGATTTCGCCTTTCCTGCCGGCAATCCCAAGTCGCGGTACGCGCATTGCAGTTCTTCGATTCGCGTCTTCCCCACTCGATGCAGCGCGGCGCGGACCGTTTTGTCGTATGTCGCTTCTGACAGCGCGACGTACAACGACCGCGCCGGCGGCGCTTGCGACGCGGCACTCAATATCGTCTGCAATCGCCGGCGCGGATCGCCAATCGCTCGCAGCGTTTTGATCGTCTCTGCCGTTGACCTGGTTTCCCAACGCGTTAGCGCCGAAGACAGCAGATCCGCTCGTCCTCGAAAGTGCCAGTAAAAACTTCCTTTCGTCGCTCGCAGCCGCTTCGCCAGCGCGTCGATAGTCAATCCGTTCAGCCCGCGTTCGGCAATCAAACGAAGCGCCGCTTCCGTCCAGTCCTGCGCGGTTAATGTTGCCGCACCGTTTCTCTCGGGTCCGCTTGCTCGTCGCCCCATCCCGCCATTTTCTCCATACCAGGGAGTATTGACAATACTCGTCAATTCTCCATACCATAAGGTATGGAAGGGAGTCGCCAACATGCCTGCCAAAATTGAATTTGACGGCCTTCCCGAACTGAAAATTCTCGACGAGGCATACACTGCCGCGCGCGCCGACGCGCAATCCCTGATCGGCAACCTGACTGAGTCCCAAGCCGCGTGGCGCCCGCATCCCGCTGCATGGAGCATTTCCGAATGCCTCGATCATCTTGCCGCCACTAATCGCATCTACGTCGCAGCGATGCAACCCGCCGTGGCCGAAGCGCGCCGCCATAACAAACTGCGTTGCCAACCCGCGCTCCCTGGTTACTTCGGCGCCTGGTTCGTCCGCTCTCTCGAACCGCCCGTCAAACTCAAGAGCCCGTCTCCATCACAGATCAAGCCGCGCACTTCGCCCGCGCTCGCCGACGCGGCCGCCGCCTTCTTCGCCTCCCATGCGGATGCCCAAAATTTTCTCCGCACCAACGCCGACCTCGACCTCGCCGCGATTCGCCTCCGCAATCCATTCGTCAAGCTGCTCCGCCTCACGGTCGCCACCGCCATCCACATAATCCCCGCCCATGAACGCCGCCATCTGTACCAGGCTCGCGCTGTGCTCGCCGCATCGCAGACGAAACCAACCTAGCCCCTCCATCCGTCGAAGTGATACATTCCCGCTCGCATCGCGCCTCGCCGCCGATGCGCAAACGAGAAAACGTTTTCACCACGAAACGGGGGACCATCACCTCATGGCCAACGCAAAGCTCACTCGCCGCACGCTGATCCAATCCGCAACATTAATCACCGGCGCCGCCGCCGCGAATCTCCTGCCCAATCTCAACGCAAACGCGAATGCCGCGACGAGCGCCCCGCCCCCGCCAAAATCCCCCACTTCCGCCGCCCCCACCATCGTCGCCTCCGACGAAACCAACATCGTCGAAACCTCCTCCGGCAAAATCCGCGGCTACTCGCGCAACGGCGTCCACACCTTCAAGGGCATCCCGTTCGGCGCCAGCACCGAAGGCGCCGCGCGTTTCATGGCTCCTACCAAGCCCAAGCCATGGACCAGCCTGCGCAGCTGCATGCAATACGGTTACGTCTCGCCGCAACCCGCGCGCACCGGCTGGGCCG
>DATAMU010000985.1:0-2089 GCA_036266605.1 Candidatus Acidiferrum sp.
TCATAAAAGAATCGAGGAGACCGTAGTCTCCTCGATTTGAGCCTGAATTGGAACTTCTGAATCTAGGTTGAAATTATGCCGAGGGCCCTATGCTGAAGGGATGATCCGCGGCGTCAAGAAGAAGAGCAGCTCGGAGCCTCGGGTCCCGCCTTCGAAACCATCGTTGCGTTCGGCGAACGCGCCGCCTTTCCGCACGCGCGCCCTACCGATAAACGCTTGAAGAAAAACGAATTGGTGGTCATCGACATGGGTGCTATACTCGGCCACTATTGCAGCGACATTACCCGCACAGTCGTAGTTGGCAAAGCGTCGCCAAAGGTTCGCGGCTGGCACAAAGCAGTCCAGGAAGCTCGAACGGCGGCGGTTGCGGTCGTGCGAGCGGGCGCGACCTGCGGGGAAGTCGATGCTGCGGCCCGGCAGGTTCTCGCCGGTCACAAGCTTGACCGCTACTTCACCCACAGCACGGGGCATGGGCTCGGTATCGAGGTTCACGAGGACCCGCGCGTCGCGAAAGGGCAGAAGCAGAAGCTGGAGCCCGGCAACGTCATCACGATCGAGCCGGGAGTGTACGTTCCCGGCGTCGGCGGCATCCGCATCGAGGATGACGTTGCGGTACACTCGGGCGACACTGAAGTGCTCACCCGCACTCCGCGGGATATCATTGAGATCTGACACTGAATAGAAAAGGCATGAAACGCAAACCGTCCTCGAAGTCGAACACGGAATCCAAAATTAGCGCGACGGAACTCGAACAGATCGAGCAGTTGCTCGCCTACATGAGCGAGCACAACCTCGAAGAGTTCGAATTCGAAAATGGCGATGTGCGCATCCGCCTCAAGAAGCCTTCGGCCGCGCCGGTGTACGCCGCCGCGCCACCGCCTCGTGCCCACGCCGCACCCGAAATCATCGTCGCCGGAGCGCAGGGCGCTTCGCAGGCCTCCGCTGTGCCTGCTGCTGCAGCAACGGCTCATGCCGCAGCGGCCGCTGCTTCGGAAGATTTGCACCTCGTGAAATCCCCGATCGTCGGCACCTTCTACGGCTCACCGAGTCCAGGCGCAGAAGCGTTCGTCAAAGTCGGCGGCTTCGTCGAAGCGGGTCAGACTCTGTGCATCGTCGAAGCCATGAAACTCATGAATGAAATCGAATCCGACACCAGCGGCGAAGTTCTGCGCGTCTTCGTCGAAAACGGCCAGCCGGTCGAATACGGCCAGCCTCTGTTCGGCATACGTCCGAGCCGGAAGAAGTAGCCGGCCCGCCTGCCTATGTTCCAGAAAATCCTAGTTGCCAACCGCGGCGAAATTGCGCTGCGAGTCATCTGCGCCTGCAAGGAACTTGGCATCTCCACGGTCGCCGTCTATTCCGAAGCCGATCGCAACTCGCTCCACGTCCGCTTCGCCGACGAAGCCGTCTGCATCGGGCCGCCGCGCAGCGCTGAAAGCTATCTCAACATTCCGCAAGTCATCAGCGCCGCCGAAATCACCAACGTTGACGCGATACACCCCGGCTACGGCTTCCTCTCCGAAAATCCGAATTTCGCCAAAGTCTGCGAAGCGTCCGAAATCACGTTTATCGGTCCGAGCGCGGAAGTCATCGAGATGATGGGCGAAAAAGACCGCGCGCGGCGCGAAGTCAAAGCCGCCGGCTTGCCCACCGTTCCCGGAAGCGACGGCATTGTCGAAAGCGAAGAGCAACTTCTGAAAGAGGCCGAGAAAATCGGCTACCCACTCATTTTGAAGGCGGTCGCCGGCGGTGGTGGCCGCGGAATGCGCATCGTCCGCAAACAAGAAGAGTTAGTCCCGATGTACCAGACCGCCCGCACCGAGGCTGGTCAGGCATTCGGAACCCCCGACGTTTACGCCGAAAAATTTATCGAGCATCCGCGCCACATCGAATTTCAGGTCATCGGCGATTCGCATGGCAAAGTGATTCACCTCGGCGAGCGCGAATGCACCATCCAGCGCCGCCACCAGAAACTTCTCGAAGAGTCTCCATCCCCCGCGATGGATCCGAAAAAGCGCAAAGATCTCGGCTCGAAAGTCGTGCGCGCTCTGGAAAAAATCGGATATACGAACGCCGGCACCGTCGAATT
>DATAMU010000986.1:0-5034 GCA_036266605.1 Candidatus Acidiferrum sp.
CCATTTACCGTGCGCAGATCTTCCACCGCTTCCACGCCCGCCACACGAAGCGACCCATTCACGGTCCCAAGATGCTCCACGTGCGCACAACGCGGCACGTGCACGACATATTCGACCGCCACTTCCACGCCTTCATTTTGCGGATAGCGCGTCGTCACCATCACCGAGTCCGGCCTCGCATCGACATCGATCGACACCAGCGACAAATCCGTCTCCTGATGCTTCGACGTCTTCACCGCGCGCACTTCGACTTCATCGCGATCCCACGTCTGCACGTCCACCGTGCCATTCACGTTCTGTAGTTCGAAGGTCCCGCCCGGCGTCAGCGGATAGATGTGATTGAATTCCTTGGTGATCGCAAAGCAGGGCACAGCCGAAGCTGTCGCCAGAACGAGCGCCAGAATCGAAGCGAAATAAAATGAGCGGCGAGCCATAACCGTTCCTCCCCTCGAAGCCTTTTCGATTTCCCCAAAACCGAACGGACCCGAAACGCAACATCTGGACCAAGGACCGAACTGACTTCATCCGAACTGAAAGCCGGACCGAAACTCGCAGCGCCAACTCGCTTCGTTGCGATTCCATCTACACTTGCCGAATCGCGCGGCTTCTCTCGCCGCGCCCTCACCGAAACCTAATGCAGCTGAAAATTAAATGTCAGCGTCGTGATCACGTCGCCGCGCTTGCCGACCATCCAAGCCGGACTCACATGCCACTGCTTCACCGCGGTAATCGCCGCATCGGCCAGCGCCGGCGAACCGTCCAGCAATTTCTCCACTTCGATGTGCCCATCGCGCGTCGCGCGCACCTGCAACTTCACCAGCCCCGTCACTCCCGCGCGCATCGCCACTTCCGGATAAATCGGCTGCGGCTGCCACGTCAAATGCTTGCGAAATTCTTCGGGATCTTCATGGGTGCCGCCGATAAACGCGAGCTGCAATCGATCGATCCAGTTTTCGAGCCAATCTCCGTCGCCCGGCTGCGGCGCGTTTCCTGGCTGCGCTTGCCCCATCGGGTCCGACGGATCGTAATTTGTCGGCACCAATTGCACGCCATGCTGATTCAGCCGCTCTTTCTGATCGCGAATCAGCGAATCGCGCAGCGCAATTTCGCTATCGAGAAATCGCAAATGAATCGTCCCCGATGTCGTGCGCAATTTCAGCGGCGCTCCGCCGCCGTTCAGCGCGATCATGCCGTGCGCCGAGCCCGCAGCGCGATTGCCTTGAATCATCATTGCCAGCGCCGGATCGGCTTCGATGTGCCGCTCACCGCCCGATTCGACCGTCGCGTCAATATCCGCTGCAAGATTGCGCGGCAGAAACACCACGATGTCGCCGTTGCCCGAAGTCAGCTGCGACACACCGGCAAGATGCACAACGCCGCCGCCTGTCGCCGGCGAATCCGGATTGATCCACGCGCGAATGCTGCCGCCCGCCGTCGCTGCGCGCACCGTTCCCGCCACGCGCGTCAGGCAAATGCTGCCCGCGCTCGATTCCACTTCCATCGGTCCGGCGACATACATGATGCGAATTCCGCCGCCGCCCGTTTGCGCGCGCACCGAGCCGCGCACTTCGCCAAAATCAATTTGCCCGCCGCCAGTCTTCACGCTGACTAAATTGCCTGCTTGACCGACGGTGATATTCCCACCGTCCGTCTCGAGGTCAGCGCGTCCGGCGATCTGTTCCGCGCGAATGTGCCCGCCGCCGCTGTGCAGCTGCGCATCGCCCGCGATGTTGCGCACGTTTATGTGTCCGCCCGCAGTAAACGCGTTTAAATCCCCGCCGACGTCGAGCACCTGAATGTGCCCGCCTTCGGTCTGGAGCCTCGCTACCTGCCGCCCCGCACCGGCATTGCGCATAAAGCTCGTGCCGATGCGCCCCGCAGTGATATTTCCGCCTTGTGTCGAAAGAATCGCCGTGCCGCCAAGATCCTGCGACTCGATATCGCCCGCGTCGGTTCTGACATCGACGTTGTAGCCATGCGGCACCGCGATCTCAAACGTCACCCAAAACTGCACCCCCGCCGCCGACGTTTTCGCGATCTGCGACGGCAACGTGCCAATCATGCTGACGCCGTTCGCGTTCGCTTCGGCGTTCAGCGAGTAATGTGTCAGCAAGCGATCGGCGAGCGGCTGGTGCGCGTCCGTTTCAATGTGAGCGGTGTAGCGGACAACCGCGGGAGAGCCCGCCGGCAGGCTTGTGATCTTCACCGTACCCAGGTCAGCGGAAAGTTTCAGCGTCAAATTTTCTTTCGTCGGGAAGGAGCCCTTCCGATCGACGCCGGTGCGAATGCCTGGATCGGCCGTTTTCGCCGGCACCGGCTCGGGAGGATTCACTCCAACCGGTTCGGGCGTTGGCTGCGGAACAGGCGCAGGCTTCGTTGCCGCGGCAGCCACAGCATTCGGCATCGGCGTCGCTGACCCAATCAGACCAAGCAACGCAACGCCGAGACACAAAACCACCAGTGTGATCCCGCTGCTCCGCCCCGATTTGTTCCTTGAAATCATCCGTCGTCGAACTCGAGAACCTGAGAACTCGTTTAATCCCACTCGCAAAAAAACGCGACTATTGTTAGATCGCGCCGAGTGCCTACTGCATATCTCGCGAACCGATCTGTCGCAGCGCCGCTGCGCTCCTCAACCGCACATAGCGGTTCGGATCGCGCTGCTGCAAATCTTCCAACGCGCGCACAATCCGACCCACGTCCTCGCCATCGCCGTTGATCACCGCAGGCTCGGTACCGGATGCAGGAGTCGCAACGACCGGGAAACTATCCTCGGCTGAAAGTACTTCGGTATCGCTGCCGCCCAGCGAATTCACGAGCAAATTCACCGCTTCCACGCGCACGCCCGGATTCGCATCGTGATGCAACGCATCCAGCAATGCATCGCGCACCGGCACTTCGCGCGTCCACTCGCGCAGTGCGTCCAGCGCCTTCAGCCGCACCGCCGGATTCTTGTCGGTGCGCGCGGCCTTCACCAGCGCGTTGCGCACATGTTCGTCGTCGGTGCGCACTTTCAACGCATCCAGGCAATCGAGCCGCGTGCCCGGATCGAATCGGTCGCCGCTCGCTACAACGAAAGTCAGCAGCCGGCGCACGTCATCGTTATCGACGCTGCCGGTCACCATCAGTGGCTGCTCCGTTCGCACTTGCACCTGCAACGTTCCCGGAGCCGCATCCGGCGCGGGTGAAAACGTGATGCCTGCAACCGCCATTTTCGAGAGTTGTTCGTCGGTCAGCCGCGGCGTCGCCATCACGTTCATCGCTTGCGCCGAGCCGGTGTCATCTCCGCCGCCGCTGCGCACTGCGAGCCATGGCATGACCTGTGTTCCGATCGCGATCCCAAACACGATCAGTCCCGCCGCGCTCCACGCCGGACGCAACGCCATCCAACGCTGTACCCAGCCAAACGGCATCCAGTGCTCACGCACCTTTGGCATTTCCAGATCGTCGAGCTTTTCCGAGAGTTCGCTGCGGCATTGTGCGAGCAATGCGCCGGTGGGATCCATCTCATCCGCCGGCTGCGAGATACGCGCGACCGCCGTCTGCAATTCCGATTCTTCGCCGAGCATTGCGCGGCATTCCGCACAAACCGCAAGGTGCGCATCGATCTGCTCGCGCTCGAACTCTTCAACTTCGTTGCAAGCGTAGAAAACGAGAAGCGGCGCGACTTCGGCGCACGTGTTGAGCTGCTCCGAACCGCTGAACGGGCCGCTCATCGGAGGATCCCCAACTGGCTGCGCAACTTTCGCGTCGCGCGGAACAGCGAATTCTTTACCGTTTCTTCGGTTGTGCCGAGCGCATCGCCGATCGCGCGCAGCTTCAACCCTTGGTAGTGCTTCATTTCAAACACGACGCGCTCGCGGGGCGAAAGCAACTCCATCGCGGTCGCGAGCCGAGTTTGAATCTCTTGCCCGAGCAGGCGTCGCTCTGGATCCAAAGTCGGTCGCTGCTCTCTCTGCCGCTCAAAGAAATCGGTGATGCCTTCGTCGTGCGCCGACCCGGCCTCGGGCGCCTGATCTTCGGGCCGTGCCTGACGCCGCCGCAATTGATCGAGGCAAACGTTGGTGACGATCCGATACAGCCACGTATAAAAGGAGCACTCGAAACGGAATCTATGGAGGTTGCGGTAGACCTTCAGGAACGCTTCCTGGTAAACGTCGCGCGCGTCTTCGGGACGCTTCATCAGGTTCAGCGCGAGCCGCAGCACGTCGCGGTCGTAGCGGCGCACCAATTCCTCAAACGCAGAGCGGGAGCCCGCCTGCGCCTCGACCACCAGACAGCGCTCGTCCAGCTGGGCCAAGGAAGCCACCGTCGCCAGAGCGGCATTGGATTGAGCCGTCTGGCCAGAAACATTCGCCAAAGCCAATCGAGGTAGCGGCATATTTCGCTTTCTATTCGCGTCCAGGATTGTTAAGGCCTTAGCCTTAACACCTTAGCTCGACTCTGCTACTTCCCCAAGAAATTGAGCCCACCGATTAGACCGCAGAGTACCACCAAATTGGACGCAGGCACCCTATTCGGGTAAGCACCGCTACTCACAGTTATAACGACGAAGTGACTCTATTTGTTTCTCGCCCACGCTGCGACGACCACGCAAGACTTCAGATTCCCGCTGCACCGGCCGCGTTGTCCACACCCGCCGCGCTTCTCCAATTCATCAGCGGCCAAGCCAACAACAAAACTAGCGCCACGATAACGGCATATCCATTGAGCCGATAAAACCGATCCGGCTGCCCAAGCAACTCCGCCGCGCCACTCGCCAATGAAGTGATGCCCACAATCAGCAAACACCCAAAAATGTTGAACCGCATCACATACCGCACGCCCAAGACCAGCACCGCCAGCAGAATCGTTCCCGCGAGCCACTGCTTCGCGTAATCGGCGCCGTTGCCCCAGTTGCTCGACGTCGTGGCGAACGTCGCCACGAGAAACACGAGCGCTTTCAGCCACGTCGGCCGAAGCATCGACGCGACAATCGTCGCCGCAAGCGCGACAAAACCCATATACAACAAACTGTGCAGTAGCGACGTGCCG
>DATAMU010000987.1:0-5495 GCA_036266605.1 Candidatus Acidiferrum sp.
CAAATCACCAGCTTCACCGAATCCGGAATCGCCAGCGGTTCGAACGTCAGCGATCGGCAATCGAGCAGCAGCGCATGATTCTTCTCTCCGTGCAACGAAACGAACTGATCCATGATGCCGACGCGCGCGCCGACAAACTCGTTCTCCGCCGCCCGGCACAATCGCGCGAGTTGCAAGCGGTCCGGATGCGCTCCCGCCGATTCCGAAAGCGCCAGCGCCGTCGCCACTTCGATCGCGGCCGACGAACTTAGCCCCGCGCCCATCGGCACTTCGCTCTCGATGAGAAGGTTCGCCCCGCGCAGCGGTATCCCCGCCTTCTCCAGTTCCAAGGCAACACCAATTGGGTAATCGCTCCAGGACTTGGTGGGAGAAATGGAATTGGTGGAAAAATCGACTTCCGTGCTCGCCGAAAATTCGTGCGAATAAATCGACAGTTTGCGATCGCTGCGCGCGCCGACGGCCACCCAGCAATAAAATTCGATCGCGGCCGGCATCGCGAAGCCGTCATTGTAGTCGGTATGTTCGCCAATTAGATTGACGCGACCAGGCGCGCGGAAGACACGAGGCGCGCCGCCGCCAAAGCGCGCGCGAAATCGCTCTTCGATGTTCGAAACACTCGTCATGAGGTTGGCACCCGGCGCCGGACGGTTAAGCGGTTCACCTCGTCACGCGAGAGCGTACCTGACGCCGCATTTTGCCGCAAGTTCCTCGCCTGCCAATTCTCATCAAGCTGCAATACCTTACTTGTGGCATCACTTATGGCATCCTATCGCCGGAGGTTTTCGTGGCGAGAAGGAGCGCATCCCGGCGCAGTTTTCTCAAACTGGCCGGGGCTGGAGTGGCAGGAACAGCATTGAGCGCGGCGGCATCGAGCTACGCCAAAATCGCGGGCGCGAATGACCGTGTCGGCGTAGGCATCATTGGATTTTCCGATCGATTTAAGAATAGCCTCGCGCCCGCGTTCCTGAAATCCTCGGGCGACCTGAATTTTGAGTTTGTTGCGCTTTCCGATATTTGGTCGAAACGCCGCGAAGATGGCGGTGCGTTTGTTTCGAAGATGCCCGGCGGTCGCCAAATCGCTCTCGCCCGCAACAACGAAGAACTCTACGAAAATAAAGATGTTCAGGCGGTGATCATCGCCACGCCGGATTTTCAGCACGCCTCGCAGGGCGTTGAAGCCCTTCGCGCCGGACGCGATGCCTATATCGAAAAGCCGCTCGCCAACACGATGGAAGATGCGCGCGCGATTCGCGCCGCGGCGAAAGGCACCGACCGCATCGTCGCCATCGGTACCCAGCGCCGAAGTTCGCAGATTTATCAGCGCATTCACGACTATATGAAGTCCGGGGCCTTCGGCGATCTCGTCAGCGTTGAGCTGACGTGGAATGTGAATCAGCCGGCTCGCTGGCGCCGGCCGAAAATCGTCTCGCAGTTGCGCGAAGCCGACACAGACTGGAAGCGATTTCTGGCGGGACGTCCGCCGGAACCGTTCGATGCGCGGAAGTATGTGGAGTTTCGGCTTTTCTGGCCGTTTTCGTCGGGGATTCCGGATCAGTGGATGGTGCAGCGCATCGACACCGTGCAGTGGTTCACCGGGTTGGCGCGTCCGCGCAGCGTCGTTGCCAATGGCGGAATTTATCACTGGCACGATGGGCGAAAGAATTGGGACACGCTTACCGCGGTCTTTGACTACGGCCCGATCGATGAAGGCGCGACCGGTGCGGCCAAGGGATTCCAGGTCGTCTACACCGCGCGTATGACCAATTCCGCCGGGGGACAGCGCGAACATTATTTTTCCAATGGCGGGATGTTGGATTTGGAAAAAGGGTTGGTGACTCCAGCAGGTGGGCTAACGGAAGAAGCTGCTCGCGAAATGGAATTGAAAGCGAATCAAGTCACGCCAGTTACGTTTGCAGCGCCCGGAAGCGAAGATGCCCCGGAGCGAACTCCGGCTGCAACAGAGCGCCCGGAGCGGAAAGTGCCGGTTGCTGAGCGGCCCGCAGGGATTGCATCTGGAAATGTCGGCGCCGTCGCGCCCGTTCCTCTTTCACCGCTGGGCGAAAATACCGGTCCGGATGAATCGACCGTCGCGAATTTGCGCAACTGGATGGAATGCGTGCAAGAGCGCAAGCGCCCAAATGCCGACATCGAAGCGGGCTACGAGCAGTCCGTGGCGCTGTGCATGACGATTGCCGCGATGCAGACCGGCCAGCGTGTCACGTTCGACGACGTAAAACAGGAAGTTGTGATCGGCGCGCCGAGCGGTCACGTGCACTTTCAGCATGGCGGCTCACGGGTGGACTCTCCCGGCGGGCGCGACCGATAAGAAACGTTACAGCGGCCACGGATCGCTGACGGCAAATTTTTCTGTGATGAATCGCTCCACTCTGATTCAATCTATCGACGCACAAAATACTGCGACAAACTTCTAGGGACTCTGAAGGACATGCCAACACACGTCGGTCTGATCGGTGGCGGAAATATCTCGGAGACGCACGCGCGCGCCGCGCTGGCGAATCCCGATGTCGTCATTTCGGCGATCTTCGGCACGAACATGCAAAACGTCGAACGGCTCGCACGCGAATACGGCGGCAAGGCGTTCACCGACTACAACGCGTTCCTTGCGCACAAGCCGATGGATCTCGTGATGATCGGCAGCCCGTCGGGATTGCACGCGCAGCAAGGAATCGACGCCGCACATCGCGGTTTGCACATTCTGACGGAAAAACCGATCGACATCACCGCTGCACGCGCCGACCAACTCATCGCCGCAGCGAAGGCTGCGAACGTGAAACTCGGCGTCATGTTTCAGGATCGCGTGAAACCCGACATTCAGCGACTGAAGCGCTTGATCGACAGCGGCGCGCTCGGAAAAATTCTGTTCGTCGATGCGAAGGTGAAGTGGTACCGCCCGCCCGACTACTACGGCAAATCCAAATGGCGCGGCACGATGAAGCTCGATGGCGGCGGCGCGCTGATGAATCAAGGCGTGCACACCGTCGATCTCGTTCTGTGGGTGGTCGGTGACGTGACGCGCGTGCAGTCGCGCCTCGCAACGGCGCTGCACAAAATCGAATCCGAAGATACCGCCGTCGCAATCCTCGAATTCGCGAACGGCGCGCTCGGCACGATTCACGCGACCACCGCCGCGTTCCCCGGTTATCAGCGCCGCGTCGAAATCACCGGCACCGAAGGCACCGTGATCCTCGAACACGATCGCATCATCGCGCTGGATTTAAAAAATCCCGCCTCAGCCGAGCAAGCCCCCGAAGCGCCCAAGGACACAAACCCAAGCGCCTCCTCCGCCGCAGTTACCGATATTCGCGGCCACCAGAAAATCCTCGAAGACTTCCTGCGGGCGATTCGCACAAACGGCAAACCCGTCTGCGACGGCGCCGAAGGCCGCAAATCCGTGGCCCTCATCGAGGCCATCTACCGTGCCTCCCGCAGCGCCAGCGCCAGCGTCTAGCTCGAGTTGGTCTTGACAAATTTCGTTGGTGCGAAGAATCTCTGTGCGGCAATTTATTTCGGCGCTGTGGTCAGCGCCATATTTTAAATCCAAGAGGTTAACCGTTTAAGGAGTCTCCATGTCGATGACTCGCCGGGATGTCTTGCAAGCTCTGCCCATCGCGTCCACTTCCCTTCTCGCTGCATTCAGCGCACTCGCTGCCGCGGAGAGTGCTTCGGCGCAACAACCCGATCTGCCGATGCTTCCATCAAAAGCGTGGACATTCGAGGAACTCAAAGTCGAGAAGTCACCGAACGGCGCCGAATTCCGCGCAATCCTCAGGGGGAAGCTCGCGAACGGCGAAATCCTCGAAGTACACGAGACGATGCTGCCGCCGGGCGGGATGCCGCACCCTGCGCATCACCATGTCCATTCGGAAATGTGGCTGGTCCGCGAAGGCACCGTCGAATTCAACGTGATGGGCAAGAAGAAAAATATCGGCCCGGGAGGACTTGCGTTCGTCGCCTCCAACGAAGAACACGGTGTCACCAACGTCGGCAAAACGCCGGCGAAATATTTCGTGGTCGCGATCGGACCAGACGCGGGGCTGTCATGAGGGACTCGATGAAATTCTTGGCGAAGGTTATTGCGTTGGTTTTCGCAGCAACGCTGTGCGCGAGCGGCTCGTTTGCCGCAGAGCAATCCAGTTTCGATCTCAAATCTCCCGACAAACGGATCGAAGTGCGGATTCGTACCGCGCACGGCATTCACTACGACGTCGTGCTCGGCGGCCGCGCGATCATGGAAGACAGCACCCTTTCGATGGACGTCGATCACAAAGTGCTCGGCAAAGACAACACGAAAGTCGTGCACGCGAAAGCGGCGACGCACGATGAAGTCGTCGAGCCCGTCGTACGCCAGAAATTCGCCAAAATTCGCGATCACTACAACGAACAGCGCATCCAATTCGACGGCGGATTCGCCATCACGTTCCGCGCGTACAACGAAGGCGTCGCGTATCGCTTCGAGACTTCCCTTCCCGCCTCTGAAATCAAAATTTACGGCGAAGAAATGAATTTGAATTTTGCCGCGAACGACGTCGCGTATTACCCGACAGAAGACAGCTTCATGTCGCACAACGAGCGCAAATATTTGCCGCAGCACCTGTCGGAAATTTTGCCGGAAAACATCGCGTCATTGCCCGCGGTCGTGGAAGTGGGTGGGGGCGCGAGCGTCGCCGTCGCCGAATCGGATGTCGATGAATATCCGGGGTTGTGGTTGAAAGGAACGGGCGCAAGTGGACTTGCGGCGACGTTTCCTCCGTTTCCACTGAAGGTGCACGAGGACACGTTTTTAAATGTGCCGGTGACGCAGGCGGCGGACTACATCGCGGTGACGAAGGGGACGCGCACGTATCCGTGGCGCGTGCTCGGCATCGTCGATCACGACAAGGATCTGCTGACCAACGAGATTGTGTACTTGCTCGAAAGTCCGTCGAAGATTGCGGATACGTCGTGGATCAAGCCGGGGAAGGTTGCGTGGGATTGGTGGAACGCGCTGAATCTCTACGGCGTGGATTTTAAGGCGGGCGTCAACACCGACTCTTACAAATACTTCATCGACTTCGCGGCGAAATATCAGCTTCCCTACATCATTTTGGACGAAGGCTGGTACGTGCACGGCGACATTCTAAAAGTCGTGCCTGAAGTGAATATGGAAGAGTTATCGGCGTACGCGAAACAGAAAAACGTAGGAATTATTTTGTGGGCGGGATGGAAGGAGCTCGACGACAAACTCGAGCCGGCGCTCGATCAATTCGCGAAGTGGGATGTGAAAGGCATCAAGGTCGATTTCATGCAGCGTAGCGATCAGTGGATGATCGAGTATTACCACCGCGTTTCGCGCGAGGCGGCGAAGCGAAAGATCCTCGTCGATTTCCACGGCGATCAGAAGCCGGCGACGATGACGCGCACGTGGCCCAACCTGATCAACACGGAAGGTGTGCGCGGCATGGAGTGGGATAAGTGGAGTTCGGAAACCGATCCCA
>DATAMU010000988.1:0-1986 GCA_036266605.1 Candidatus Acidiferrum sp.
CCCACGGAAATCGTTCGCGCCACCGCCGACAATGATGATGATGGCGACGATGATTCCGCCGGCACCTCAAACCAGTCGACGTCGAAGTCGTCGAAAGAATACGGCCCGCGCCCTCTATCGCCCGAAGATCAGATCTACCGCAAGGCGCTCGACATGCTGAAAAATCCCGGCGCCGCGAAAAAAGCTGCTTAATCACAGTTGCTCAATCGATGTTGAGCGAACGCAGCACGTAGCGCACAAACCAAACCTCATTTCAATTTCGCATCGCGTAGAATATTTCGCGTGACCGCATCTTTCTTGAGACGCCAAATATCTACCGGACGAAATCGGCGTTTCTTCGCACGGTCGGTTGCCGCGACTCTCACATTTATATTTCTGCTCGTCGGATGCAAAAAATCAAAACCGCTCACCGCATCTGAAATCCACGCGATCACGAACGAATTCGCCAACGCAGCCAAATCCGAAGGCCCGCTTAACGCGTCCGCTCGCACCTCTCTCGACGCATCGGACAAAACTCAAGGCAGCACCGATCGCATCAACATCACTCTTCGCCCGCCTGCTTCCGAAGCAGCACAACGTGCCGACAAAGCCCTGATCCTCCAAGCTCTCGATGATGTTGCCGCACGCCACGAACTCACGCGAACCGGCACGATCGAAAACCGCGACGGACTCGCCTTCAAATATCTCCGTGGCGAAGTCCCTACGCACACAATTCACATCACTGAAACCGCGATTCCCCCCGTCGAACTCGCTCCGAACACAACCTCCGGACCGCGCCTCGCGATCATTCTCGACGACCTCGGCCAGGATTATTCCGCTGCCGAAGCCATCTTCGCTCTTCCCTACCCGCTCACCATCTCCGTCCTCCCCGACAATCCGCACTCCGTTGACATCGCCGAAGAAGCGCACCGTCGCGGCTACGAAGTCATGCTCCACCTCCCGATGGAATCCGTCAGCCAGCGTCATTCCGAGTCGCACGAACTCCGTCCCGGCATGTCACAGCGCCAGGTCAACGCACTCGTCGGCGGTTTCATCGCCGCAGTTCCTGGAGTCTCCGGCGTCAACAATCATCAAGGCTCCGAATCCACCGCCAACCCCGCGCTGATGAACGAACTCATGCCCGTCCTGCGCGACCACAAACTTTTCTACATCGACAGCCGCACGACGCCCGCAACTGTCGCATTCGACGCCGCGCACCGCGCCGGTGTCCCCGCCGCCTCCCGCAACGTTCCGTTTCTCGATGATGTTGCAGAAGTTGGCGCGGTCACCCGCCAACTCAGGATCGCGCTACGCGAAGCGAGAGAGAAAAACGACGCCGTCGCGATCGGCCACCCGCACCCGGCCACGCTAAAAGCGTTGCGCGCAGTTTTGCCCGATGCCAAAGCGCAAGGAGTGCGCCTGGTCTACGCCTCGGAATTAGTTCACTGATTTTCGCCGTCGGCAACGATGGACGGCCTTTCGATCGAAACTGCAAACTCGCTGCCTGAATTCATCGCACGGGTTGCGTTCGCCGACGGCAACTCCGGTTGCGCAGGATACATCTTGTGCACTACAAAAAAGAAGATCGCCAAAATCGCAAAATCCAAAACGCTTGCTTCCGGCCCAGCTGTTCCTCCAACTAGCCAAGCCGGCCCGTTGTGAATCACCGCGCTCGAAAGATGCCCCGGAAAAACCATTCCGCTATCCGGCACCGAAAATAAAAATGTCTCCCCAAAATCAAACGCCGCATGCATTCCAAACGCAAACCAAAGCGAGCCCGTCCGGCGCAACGTGAAGCACCAGAAAATGCCGACCGCTACCACACCCAAAATCCCCGGCCAACTTTCGCCTGGATTGCCAAGGTGCACTGCGCCAAAAATCGCCGACGTCACGATCGTCGCCGGCCAAAACCCGAATCCCTTTGTCAGCGCAAACTGCACGTACCCGCGAAACGCATACTCCTCGAAAAATCCCACCACGACAAAGACCGCAATCCAGAACAACGCC
>DATAMU010000989.1:0-8241 GCA_036266605.1 Candidatus Acidiferrum sp.
TGAGCACTTCAGCCGAGTGAACGGCACGAGAATGACGATCATTCGGCTGAACTACGCCACCGAAATGCGCTACGGAGTATTGGTCGATATCGCGCAGAGAGTTTTTTCGGGCGAGCCGGTTTCGGTTTCGATGGGCTATCTCAATACGATTTGGCAGCGGGATGCATCGGCAATGAGCCTCGAGTCGCTCGCACATGCGACATCGCCGCCGAACGTTTTGAATGTCACCGGTTCCGAGATTCTTAGCGTTCGAAAACTCGCCGAGGAGTTCGGGGTCAGGCTAGGTAAGACGCCGACGTTTGAAGGTGCGGAATCGAACGACGCGTTGCTCAACGACTCCCGCAAAGCGTTCGCGCTCTTCGGAAAGCCGCCCGTCGCCACCGAACAAATGCTCGACTGGATTGCGGACTGGGTTGCGCGAGGCGGAGCGTCTTTGGCCAAGCCGACACATTTCGAAGAACGCGCTGGAAAATTTTGATCTGCCGGAATATCTGAGCCGATGCCGCCGACAATCGCCACAAACATTTTGCAAACGATTCGAAAGGGAATTGCCATTCCGGCGCATCCGTTGGCGCTGACGGCGGAGCGGCGACTCGACGAACGCCGGCAGAGAGCGCTTTCGCGTTATTACGTCGATGCCGGATCTGGCGGGCTTGCGGTCGGTGTTCACACGACGCAATTTGCGATCCGGCAGCCGAAGATTGGTCTGTTCGAACCGGTGTTGCGGCTCGCGGCCGAAGAAATGGATCGCGCTGATACAAAACGAACGGCGCCTTTGGTTCGGATCGGCGGGATTTGCGGAGAGACGAAGCAAGCTGTATCCGAAGCAACTTTGCTACGCGATCTCAAATATCACGCGGGGTTGCTGAGTCTAGGTGCGGTTGCCGCGTGGAATGAAGATCAGCTTCTTGTTCACTGCAAAGAAGTAGCGAGCATTCTTCCGATTGTCGGATTCTATCTTCAGCCCGCGGTTGGCGGACGGCTTCTACCGTATTCCTTCTGGCGCCGGTTTGTTGAGATTGAGAATGTCGTTGCGATCAAAATCGCGCCGTTCAATCGCTATCAAACGTTGGATGTCGTTCGAGCAGTCGCGGAGTCGGGGCGGGACATCGCTCTTTACACGGGAAATGACGACAACATTGTTCTTGATCTGCTGACGTCGTTTACTTTTCGCACGAAGGTCGACGCGAATGGGCAGCAGCAATCGCGCCGCATCGCGGGCGGCCTTTTAGGCCATTGGTCGGTTTGGACGAAACGCGCGGTGGAGCTTCTTGATGAATGTCACGCCCTCGTCGAAGGCGAACAGCCGATTCCGGCGAGCATGTTGGAGAAGTCGATTCACGTGACCGACAGCAACGCCGCGTTTTTCGACGCTGCGAACAAATTCGCCGGATGCATCGCGGGCCTGCACGAAGTTTTGCGGCGGCAAAGACTGCTGGAAGGACTTTGGTGCCTCGATCCGAACGAGGGCCTCAGCCCTGGCCAGTGCGAAGAGATCGATCGAGTCTACGCCGCATATCCCGAGCTGAACGACGACGATTTCGTACGCGAACATCGCGACGCTTGGTTGAAGTAAGAAGGTGAGTCGCGTGAACCGGAGCGCGGCTAGGCATTCGTTCTCGAATATTTCGGAAGCAGCAGCATCATCGCTGCGGCAACACCCAACGCAATCGCAAGAACAGTCAGCAGCGAAGTGTAGGAACCCGTTGCATCGAACGCGCGGCCGAGGATTACCGGGCCCGTCGCGCCCGCGGCTGCGTAGAACGTCCACGTCAATCCATACAACGTCGAAAATGCGCGCAGGCCAAAGTAGCGTGTCAGCAAGTACGGCGTGATCGCCGCTTCACCGCCCGCGCCCATCCCGATCAGCGCCGCGGCGATGCATCCGGCCGAGAAGCTGTTCGCCCTGGCGAGAAGCAAAATGCCGCCGGCGGTCATCAGATTGATGACAAACGCAACGCCGCCTCCAAAGAAGCGATCGAGTAGCCAGCCAGTTATAACTCTGCCCAAGATACTGATGCCGCCGAGCAGCGACGCGCACAGAGCGGCGTCGCCGGGCGTGATTCCGCGGTCGGTCAACAAAGCCGAGAGATGCGTGATCGCGCCGTTCATGCTGATCGAGCTGACGAACAGCACTGCGACGATGATCCAGAATGCGAAGGTGCTCGCTCCTTGCTGCCACGTGAGCCCCGACCGCACAACTTCGCCTTCACTCGATTGTTTCTTCGTCGTTTCACGATCGCGGATGTAGCGCCAGCTCAAGGGAAGACCCAGCAACAGAGCGAGCACTCCCAACGTGAAATACGAAGTGCGCCAACCCGAGCGCGTGACTACCGACTGCGCAATGACCGGCAGAATCATGGCGCCAAGTCCGGCTCCGACCATCACAAATGCCAGCGCCGTGCCGAGCCTGCGCTCGAACCACGTCGAGATCGATCGCGCGTATGCCAGATGCGCCGCGCCGTTTCCAACCACGCCGACCACGAAGCACGTCAGGTAGAACTGCCAAATTCCCGAGCGCAAGAGCCCGAATGCCGCGATGCCGCAACCAAAAACCGTCATGCAGGGAAGAATGATGCGGCGAGGTCCAACGCGATCGATCAAGCGCCCGATGATCGGCGAGGAGAATCCCACGGTCATGGCGGCGATGGCGAAGCCAACCGAGATGGCTTCACGGTTCCAACCAAACTGCGCGCTGAGCGGCTTTACGAATACGGTGAAGGTATAAACGAACAGCGAGCCGAATCCGCCCATCACGCCGAGGCATGCGGCGAGCACGACGCGCCAGCCGTAGTAGACGGGTTGAGATTCTTCGATCGAGACTGCCTCAGCGACTTTAGGTTCTGTGTCTGCGATCATGCTCCGACCGGTCCCGCCATCTGGCGGGCATAGCATAGCGCTAAAAATTGGGCTCACTCTGATAGCCCCGCTGCGGAATCACAATAATTCGAAAGCACTACCGGCAGGCGTCATTTCTTTGTTTTTTGCCCGGAAAAAATTGATTGCTAAATATTCCAACCACGAACCGCGTGGCCGCATCCAAGCCGCATGTCCGTGATACTCTCAATGCGGCCGGAAACGGTGGCGCCTTTCGAGATGGAGGTTCGCTCGAGCGCGCAGCCGGTCTCATCCACGCCTTGGGCCTCGGAAGCATCCCACATGATCGTCCGCACCGTCGAACAAGTCCGCCGTGCCTTCCGTATCGTTGCTGGTTTTACTCTGCTGCTGGTCGGAGTGGTCATGATTGTCACTCCCGGTCCCGGTTGGCTGGTGATTTTTCTCGGACTGAGCCTTCTCGCTGCGGAATTTATCTGGGCGCGCCGCTTAATGGAGCGGATGAAACGCGAAGGCGAGCGCGTTCGCGACGTAGTGTGGTCGATTGGCAAAGGCGCGCCTCCGACGAATGGGACCAGCGATCCCTCTCAAGCGCAAAAAGCCGAATAAAGTCGAGCGGTAATTTTCAAATCAGATGGCGTGGAGCGAGAAATGGACGTAGGTCTGATTGGTCTCGGCGGCATGGGCACCGGCATGGCGAAGAGCCTTTTGCGCGCTGGTCATGGAGTAACAGTTTTCAATCGAACTCGCGCGCGAGCAGATGCCTTGAAAGCTGATGGCGCAACGGTCGCCGCGACGATCGCGGACGCTTGCCGCAGCGGAATCGTGATGACGATGGTCGCCGACGATGCAGCACTCGAGTCGCAGGTATTCGGCGATGCCGGCATTCTCGCTTCGCTGCCTCGCAATGGAATTCACATTTCGTGCAGCACGATCGGCGTGGCCTTGAGCGATCGGCTGACCGCGGCGCACTCTGCCGCCGGGCAAGAATTCATCTCATGCCCGGTATTTGGTCGTCCCGATGCCGCGGAAGCCGGACGGCTCGCGGTGGTGGCTGCGGGACCCGCCAACGCGGTTGAGCGCTGCAAACCACTATTCGAAGCGTTCGGTCCCAAATTGCTGATCCTGGGAGAAAAGCCGTCGCTCGCCAACGTCGTCAAGCTCTCTGGAAATTTTCTCATCGCCAGCGTTCTGGAATCGTTGTCCGAAGCGATAGCCTTCGCACGCAAGTCCGGAGTTGACGCCGCTACGCTGCTGGATTTTCTGACTTCGACCCTTTTCAATGCGCCCGTCTACAAGACGTACGGCGGCCTGATCGTGGAAGGGAATTACGACAAGGTTGGCTTTGCCCTTCCACTCGGACTAAAGGACGTGCGTCTGGTCCTGCAAGCTGCCGAAGCGAAAAGCGTCCCAATGCCGATCGCGAGCGTTGTGCGAGACCGGTTTCTGACGGCGATGGCGCGCGGGAATGAAAGTAAGGACTGGTCTGCGCTTGGGCTGATTGCCGCCGAGGACGCCGGACTGCCCCCAGCGTAGGTCAACCTCCCAACCAGCCGAGGTTTCAGGCCTTTCCTGATCCCGAGGGAAAGCCAGTTCCCGCTTGAAGCGCCTGGCCGGGCTCCCGGCCAATGTTTTGCCGAAAACGACCCAAGAAGGGCAACGATTTGCACACTCGTCCCCCAATTTACGCGCTTGAGACAATCCAGCGTAAAATAAAAGCTTTGTAATCATATAGATAGGCGTCCTTCCTGTCCGGTGGGACAGCTCGCCTTGGCCCACCGCTTGCTCCCTCTAGATACAGAGTTTTGTGTATTCGCCGTAATGCAGCTCCGCTTGCGATCGTCCCCATCGTCGCAGCAGGCTCAGGTCGGGCCGACTAGCTGACGAATCGCTGCGCTGAAAGGTCGCGCCGAGTCCTTGCCTTTTGGCAATGGATATCGCCCCTTGGCGGGCATGAGATCGGTCCACTCTCCCGGAGGATCTGGACGGGAGGAAGGCTGGCTCATCCACGCTGTACCCCTGGGTCTGGGATCCGAGACGCGGATCTCTTTCTGTCCCAAAAAACGACCAAATTCTTGATCCGGTTTTGCAGCTCTGAATGGCAGTCAGGAGATCATCCTTGCAATCTCGAAATACAAAATTCCTGCCTCAACTTATGAGCCGTTGGCGCGTCGCTCTCGGCGTTGCTCTGGTTCTTTTGGTCGCGGGCGCCGCTGCCTATGCCGACTATCCCGGCATCACCTACAACTATTGGGTCGATTTCGAAGGCGCGGCACTTGGTGTGTCGCCGACTACGGCGACGCTTGCCGCTTCGACACACGGGACCGGCGAGACCTGGATCATCAGCAATCCGATCAATTCGCTGACGGTCGTCTCGGGCGCGCAAAGTGGAATTTCGGGCGCAACCGGCAACCGCGGGTTGCAATACAACGATCCGACCGGAGCTGCCGCGTACGTCGGCATGTACCTTCCTTCGACGCAAACGTCGGTGTCGATGGGCATGTGGTATTGCACGTCGAACCAGAGCGCGTCGGGCTACGCCTATCAGGAAGGCCCGCACTTCTTCGGCTTCTACAACAACGCGTTCGGCCCGATATGGCGGTTGAGCGACGAGCGCAATTCCGTCGATAACACACGCGAAATTCGTATCAGCCCCACGGGTCCAGATTCGACTTCACTCCGCCGCATTCCAGTCTCGGACAGCACTTGCTACTGGATTTCGACCAAGCTCGTCAAAGGTTCGTCGATCACGTTCAATCTTTACGACACGAGTTTGAATTTGCTCGGTTCGGTGAGCGCAGCGGACTCCTTCAATCAGTCAGTTGATCTGGTGTGGCTCGGCAATGAGGTGAAGACGTCTTCCAACCTCGCTTACAGCGACCGCATGGACGACTTGATCGTTGACTACACGACCGCAACTTTTCCGCTGCTGCCGAAGCTGGCGCCGCCGGCAATCGGGGCGGTAAGCACGTTTGCCGGAAACGCGCAGCACACCTCTGCTTACGTGCCAACATCGCAGGATCTCGGCCGCGTGAAGTGGACGACGAACTTGAATTCGAACACGGGCGGCGCGGCTTCGCGTTACGCCTCGCCGGTGATTACGGCGGCGAACACGGTGATCGCTCCGACGCAAATCGCGGGCGGCGCGTTCCAGTTGAACGCGTTCACGGGTTCGACGGGCGCTTCGCTCTACGCGCTTTCGACGGATTACGTCGCGCCGACATCTACTACCACGCCGGCCTATCAGCCGCTGCTCGTGAACGGCGCGAGCGGCACGCGCCTCTATTACGCCGGCGCGGGCGGCACCATCCTCTATATAACGAATCCGGACTCGGCGACGCCGGGCACACCGGTTCGCCAGGTGTTTTACACCACGCTGTCGGACTATCAGACGCGTGCGGCGAGCTTTAACTCGACCGTCTTCATCAACACGCCGCTCACGGCGGATGCGAACGGCGATGTCTTCTTCGGTTTCCGCGTCCAGGGCACTGCTCCGTCTCCTCTGGGCACGCAGGACGGCTTCGCTCGACTCGATGCGAACGGCAACGGCACGTTTGTGTTGGCGGGAATTGCGGCGGCCGATGCGACCGTATCGCACGACGCGCAGAACTCGGCGCCGGCGGTTTCGAACGATGGAGCCACGGTGTATTTCGCCGCGAAATCGGCGAGCACCGATAACTATGCTTATCTGCTTGGTCTCAATACGAGCACGCTCAGCACGAAGTATCGCGTGTTCTTGACCGATCCGCGCAACGGCAACGCCGCGGGCGTCTCCGACAACAGCACGGCATCGCCGGTCATCGGCCCGGACAACGACGTCTACTTTGGCGTGTCGGCGAATCCGGACAACGGTTCGCGCGGCTTCCTGCTGCACTTCAGCGGCGACCTCACGACGACGAAGACGCCGGGCGCGTTCGGCTGGGACAACACTCCGGCTGTTGTTTCGAATTCGATGGTGAGCTCGTATACCGGTTCATCGACGTATCTGTTGCTCTCGAACTACAACGACTACGTGGGCCAAGTCGATGGCCAAGGCGTAAATAAAGTCGCGTTGCTTGATCCGACGGCGACCGAAACCGAGTCGCATTCGTCTTCGAACGGTCTAACGGTGATGCGCGAAGTTCTCAACATCGCGGGCCCAACGCCGGATGCCGCGAATCAGAACACAACATTCCCATCGGCCGTGTTGCCGTGGCTTGGCAATGCGTTCGCAGTGAATGCCTCGACCAAGACGGTGATTCTCCCGTCGTCCGACGGCAATCTCTATCGTTGGAACGTTTCCACCAACTCGATCTCGCAATTCCTGAGTCTCGGCGCTGCGGGTGGCTCGCAAAACGTTCCGACCGTCATCGGACCCGACGGCGCCACTTACACCATGAATGGATCGACGCTTGTATCGGTGCAAGGACTGAGCGGCGTCGGCGTCAACGTGACCTCGTCAAATCCGGACGAGCGCACGCTCGCCGCCGGCGTCCCTGTGACCTTCGCCGCGACCGTCACGAACGGTGGCGGCAGCGGCACGCCAACCGGTACTGTGACGTTCACCGATACGGTATCGAACGTCGTCAGCGGCAGTCTCAACACAACGACAACAACACTCGGTACGGCTACGCTCAACGCCAGCGGCATCGCGACGCTCACCCCGGTCACGCTTACAACTGGCAACCACTTCATCACTGCGAACTACGCGGGCAACGGCACGTTCCCAGCGGGATCCGGCGCGATGGTGCAAGTCGTTCACAACGGTGGATCGAGCACGACCGTTACGGCGACGCCGAATCCCTCGAATCTCGGCCAATCGGTCACGTTCAACGTCACGGTCGCTTCGGTTCCGACAGGCGGAGCGGCTCCGACGGGGCAAGTCACGCTAACCCAGGGCAGCACCGTGTTGGCTCAACTAACGCTTTCGAACGGCCTCGCGAACTTCGCGACATCGGCGCTTCCAGCAGGTTCTTCGGCGATTACGGCTTCCTATGCGGGCGATTCTTCCTACTCAGCAAGCTCCGGCAATGTCACCGCTGTCGTGCAGAGCCCAACGGCTACAGCGCTCACATCGTCCTCGAATCCGGCATCGCAAGGTCAGAGCGTCACCTTCACCGCTACCGTCACCAGCTCCAGCGGCACGCCAGTCGGCAGCGTCACCTTCACCGACGGCGCGACCGTTCTCGCTTCCAACGTCGCCGTCAACTCATCCGGCATTGCAACCTTCAGCACATCGTCGCTCTCAACCGGCACCCACTCCATCGGCGCTAGTTTCACCGGCTCAACCGGATGGCAGAACAGCACCGCCACAACGCTGACCCAAACGATCAACGCGACCAGCTTCCCGACTTCGACGACCGTCACCTCAACGCCGAATCCCTCGAACTTCGGCACGTCAGTGACATTCACTGCGACCGTCACCTC
>DATAMU010000990.1:0-1988 GCA_036266605.1 Candidatus Acidiferrum sp.
ACAACGACGGCGACATCGACGTGTTGGTTTTGAACATGAACGATCTGCCGTCATTGCTGCGCAATGATGGCGGCAACAAACAGAACTGGATCAAGATCAAGCTCGTCGGTACGAAATGCAATCGCACTGCGATCGGGGCGCGCGTCCGCGTCGTCACGGGGACGCATTCACAGATCGACGAAGTTCACAGCGGTTCTAGCGTGATGTCGCAGGGCGATTTGCGATTGCACTTCGGCATCGGTAAGGCTCAAATCATCAACGCGATCGAAGTGAAATGGCCGACGACGCAAAAAATAGAGAAGTTCACGCTAATCAAACCGAATCAAATCCTGACCATCCGCGAAGGCGCCGGCATCGTCGATAAATTCGTCCCAAAGAAATCATAGGGCGCTACGGCTGAGTGCTGGTCGGCTGACTTTTCAAAATCACCAGAAACTGCTTTAAGTCGCGATTCTGCTCGTCGATCTGCGCGCTCTCCGCCTTTTGCGAGGATTGATACATCTCCATTTCGCGCTTCGCACCAGCGTCGTCGCCCGAACGTTTGTACGCCAGACTCAATCGATAGTGCGCTTCGCTGAGCTGCGGACTGGCCGCAATCGCCTGCTGATAATCTTTGATGGCCTGCGCAACATCTCCGCGCTGGAATGCCAGCGCGCCGAGTTCGATGTACGCGGCGCCATAGTTCGGATCGAGCCGAACGGATTTCTCGAGCAGAGTCTGCGCTGTCTGCGAACTCTCGGCTGTGCGAGCGTTCTTGTCGCGTTTCACCAACGAGACCGCGTAATAGTAATTCGCCGCCGCGTTTGCCGGTTGTTGATCGGCAAATTTCGCGAGCTTTGCTTCGGCGCATGGTAGCGGCGGGTTCACCGTCTTTTCCATTTGCCCCAGAAAAAGATACGGGGCGGATTCGCTCGGTTTCAGATCGCTGGCTTTGCACAGGCTGCGCGCCGCCTCTTCGTAGGAACGAACGCCATATTGCGCCGCGCCAAGCCCGGCCAACATTCGCGCCGACAGGGGGTGCAGGTCGGAGCCTTTCGTAAAAACTTCAATGGCGGGCTGCGCCGCTTTGTGCAGCAAAAGCTCCGAGCCCCAGTCGAAATAATTCTGCTCGCTGGGATACATGCGCGCCGCGCGTTCGTATTCGCGGACCGCGCCGAGCGGATCGTTCATTTTTTCGTCGAGGTCGCCGAGCAGGTGATGTCCTTCGGCGTCATCGCCGCTTGCCAAAGCTTTTTGCGTGGCATCACGCGCGGCAGAAAGATCGCCTTTCGATTCGAGCGCGAATGCGCTTTCGTATTTTGTCGTCGCTGCCGCGTTGCCGGCCGCCGACTTTCCGGCGTCTTCGCCTTTCAGATGCGCGGTTTCGCGAGCGAGCGAATCGCTCGTGCGTGCCACAGTGTCGGAACCGTGCAATCCGAGATTCGAGCGATCGGTGATTCCCGCGACCGTAAAGCTAGGCTCGTCGCTGAATTCGATGCCGTTCGCATTTTTGGAACCACTCGCGGCGTTTGTTCCGCTCGTCGAATTCGATCCATTGGCCGCGGTTGTTGTCTTTGCGTTCGTCGAGTTCGTTCCGGTTTTGCTTCCGGCACGTTCGCCCGCGGAATCGGCGTCCTGGCCGCGCGTATTTTCCATAACGAGTTCGACGCGCTTGTCGGCATCGCGCGGCAGTTCGATGGGATCGCTTTGGTCTCCGCTCCAACCGGATTTTGTGGCGCGCACAGTGTACGTTCCGCCGTGATCGATGGTGAGCTTGAAACTTCCGTCGTCGCGGCTTACAGTGTGCGAAAGCGCGGGCTTCTTTTCGCTGTCGAGATAAATGTCTGCGCCCGAAATCGGTTCGCCTCCGGCGTTACGCACGCTTCCGCTCACGACAATCGCTTTTGCCGATGCGGTTTGCGCAGCGGTCTCTACGTTGGTTCGCGGGTGCGCAAACATCATTGGCGCACACATTAAACATGCCGCGATCGCACTCGCTACGAAGAGTC
>DATAMU010000991.1:0-7083 GCA_036266605.1 Candidatus Acidiferrum sp.
TCTTCGACGAAGGATGCGACTCCTGAGGACTATAAGCTGCACCAATTGCTGACCAGCGGCACGGCGTCGGGAGAGAACAAGACGCTGCTGTTTGTTTCAACACAGACCGGATTGCTGGTTCGTTCTTCGGATCATGCGGACCAGAAAATGTCGGTGACGATCGCGAAGGCGGACAATTCGAATCGCGTTCACTACGACATTAAGGCGAAAAGCGACACCGAGATTTTTCGCATCGCGAATTCGCCGCTGAATACTTCGGTGACTTCTCCTTCGAATCCCACAAACTGACCACTTTTGCCGTGCAAATGGCACTTCCATGCGACCACTTGCCAGCAGGCGTATAATAGAGGTTTCGCTTGTGCCCAGCGGGCCAGCAGGAGAGGCATCCAGTGAAATTCAAGCTCCGCAGCAATTATCAGCCGCGCGGCGACCAGCCGGCAGCGATTGAGCAGCTTGTCCGTGGTGTTGAAGCGGGCGACAAACATCAGGTTTTGCTGGGCGTGACTGGGTCGGGCAAGACGTTCACCATGGCGAAGGTGATCGAGGCGTTGGACCGCCCCGCCCTCGTCTTAGCTCACAACAAGACGCTCGCGGCGCAGCTCTATCACGAGTTCAAGTCGTTCTTTCCTGAGAACGCGGTCGAATATTTCGTCAGCTACTACGACTATTACCAGCCGGAAGCGTATGTTCCGTCCGCCGATCTCTACATCGACAAAGAATCGACGATCAACGACGAACTCGACAAATTGCGGATGAGCGCGACGCGGGCGTTGTTTGAACGCCGCGACACCATCATCGTGTCGAGTGTTTCGTGCATTTACGGCATCGGTTCGCCGGAATCGTATTTCGGGATGAAGGTGCCGATCGAAAAGGGGATGGAGACGTCGCGCGAGAAACTGCTGCACCGGTTTGTCGATGTGCAGTACGAGCGGTCGGAAGATTTGCGGCGCGGAACGTTTCGGGTGCGCGGAGACATCATCGAAATTTATCCTGCTTATGAAGACAACGCGTACCGCGTCGAGATGTGGGGCAATCAGATCGACAAGATAAGGCAGATCGATCCACTGACTGGGGAAATTCGGCCTGGACAGGAGGATATCGCGCGCGTTTCGCTGTATCCCAAGACGCACTATGTGATGCCGGCGGAGCAGCGCGAGCGCGCGATCCAAGGAATTTATGCGGAGCTGGATTGGTGGAAAAAGGAGCTCGATCGCCAAGGGAAATCCGTCGAAGCGCAGCGCGTGATGCAACGCACGATGTTTGATATCGAGATGATGCGAACGGTGGGCTATTGCCACGGCGTTGAGAATTATTCGCGGCATTTGAGCGGACGATTGCCGGGGGAAGCACCGCCGACTTTGCTTGATTATTTTCCGCAGGATTATTTGATGTTCATCGACGAATCGCACCAGACCGTGCCGCAGACGCGTGGGATGCACGGCGGAGATCGTTCACGAAAGCAGGTCCTGGTCGACTACGGATTCCGGATGCCGTCGGCGCTCGACAATCGGCCGCTGACGTTTGAGGAATTCGAGCATCGGATGAATCAGATTGTGTATGTATCGGCGACGCCGGGACCGTATGAGATGACGAAGTCGGGTGGAGCTTATGTCGAGCAGGTGATTCGGCCGACGGGGCTGGTCGATCCGGAAATCGAGATTCGGCCGGTAAAGGGGCAGGTCGATGATTTGCTCGAAGAGATTCGCGTGCGCGCGGAGCGGAATGAACGTGTGCTCGTGACGACGCTGACGAAGCGGATGGCGGAGGATTTGTCGGAGTATTTTGCGGAGATCGGCGTGCGGGCGCGTTATTTGCACGCAGAAGTGGAAACGCTGGATCGCATCAAGATTTTGCGCGATTTGCGACGGGGTGAGTTTGATGTATTGATCGGCATCAACTTGTTGCGCGAAGGGCTCGACTTACCTGAGGTGTCGCTGGTGGCGATCTTGGACGCGGACAAGGAAGGGTATTTGCGCAGCGCGACGTCGCTGATCCAGACCATCGGACGCTGCGCGCGGCACATTTCGGGGCGGGCGATTCTTTACGCCGATACTCGGACCGGCTCGATGAACCAGGCGATCGCGGAAACGGCTCGACGCCGCGACAAGCAGTCGGCTTACAACAAGGAGAACAACATCACGCCGGAGTCGATCGTGAAATCGGTGGATATGGAGCTGGCGCGCATTGTTGAGGCGGACTACGTGAGTATTCCGATTGATGACAGCTCACTGGATGCGGCAGCAGCGAATGTGAAGAATGAGGCGCAGCTTGCGCAGCTGTTGCAAACGCTCGAGACGCAAATGCGTGAGGCGGCCAAGAAATTCGAGTTCGAGAAGGCGGCTCAGCTGCGCGATCGGATTCGCGCGCTGAAGCAGCGCGACATCGCAGGGCTATATTCGAAAGATGTGGCGCCATCGGAGCCGCCGGAAGCCGCCGCGACGGCATAGCGAGTCGCGCTACTTCAAATATTTGCCGAGCCAATCGAGGAATGTCTTGTACCAGGAATCGGCGTTTTGCGGTTTTAGGACCCAATGGCCTTCGTCGGGGAAGACCACGAGTTTCGAAGGCACGTTCTGGCGCTGAAGTGCGCTGAAAAATTCCAAGGACTGCGTGTACGGTACGCGATAGTCGCGCTCGCCAGCAATGACCAGGGTGGGCGTCTTGTATTTGCCGAGTTCGGCGGCGTAGGTTGAAGGCGACCACTTTCTGTAATTTTCCGCTGCTGTCCATGGCGTGCCTTGCATGTCGTGCTCTTCGAACCAGAGTTCTTCCGTCGCGTACATCGCGGCCTTATCGTAGATACCAGCGTGACTGATGATCGCTTTGAAGCGGTTCGTGTGCGTCGCGATCCAATCGGCCATGTAGCCGCCGTAGGAGCCACCGGCGGCTGCTACCTTTGTGCCGTCGATGTAGGTGTACTTCGCAACCGCAGCGTCAATGCCTTTCATTACGTCGACGTATGCCTTACCGCCCCAATCATTCGTGATTTCGTCGGTGAACTTTTGTCCGTAGCCGGTTGAGCCTCGGCGGTTGATCATCAGCGTCACGTAGCCAGGGGCTGAAAAGACTTGGGCGTTCCAGCGATAGCCCCACGCGTTTGACCACATCGTTTGCGGTCCACCGTGGAGGAGCACGAGTAGCGGATATTTTTTGCCAGCCTCAGTGTTGGGTGGTTTGATCAACATCGCCTGCACTTTGACGCCATCGCCGCTGACGAACCAAAACGTTTCGGGAGCGTTCATCTCGAGATTCGCCAGAATTGAATCGTTATGGCGCGTGAGCTGACGCACGTTGGTGCCGTCGCTGCTGGCGGCGAAGATTTCGGCGGGCATCGAGAGGCTGGTTCGTTCGAATGCGATCGTCGTGCCTTTGCTGTTGATAGAGAAGCCGGTGTTGTAGGAGTCCGCTACGATTTTTTTGGGTTCGGCGCCTGCCTGAGCGGCGATAGCGTAGACCGGCTGGAGCGTTTCGTTTTCGGCGGTGAAGAGGATAGTTTTACTGTCGGCTGACCACGCGAGGTCGTTGGCGCTGCGGTCGAATTTTTCGGACAGACTCTCGTTCTTGCCCGACGCTCGATCGTAGAGCATCACGCGCCAGCGATCGGATTCATACTCGGGCGTGAGTTGCGCGTGATAGGCAATGTATTTTCCGTCGGGCGAATACACCGGGTTGCCGTCGAAGCCGGGATTCGTCGTGATTTTCTTTGGCTCTGCGCCGCCCGCGGTTGGCACCAAGAACAAATCGCCGTTCGTACTGATCGCTTCGACGGGATCGGTCACCGCGGTGAAGCAAATTTCCTTGGCATCGGGCGAAAAGTTGATGTCGGATGCTCCGCCACGTTGATCGGGTGGAACGTCATAGTCGGCACCGGAAGTCAGATCGACCGGCTTGCCACTTGCCTCTGCTTGTTCCAGCGACGTAGGAGCGGGGACGATGAACAAGTGGCTGCGCTTGCCTTCGTTCCAATGCGTCCAGTGGCGATAGAGCAGGTGTTCTGCGACATGCGCCGTCACTTTGTTCTTTTCTTTTTCTTCGTCGCGCTTTTTGTTGCAAGCGTCGTCTTTGCAATCCGGATAGACGCCGGAAGTGAACGCCAGCATCTTGCCATCAGGCGACCACTTCACGATGTCCACGCCGGTTGAGATGCTCGTCCACGGATGGGCTTCGCCGCCATCCATCGAGAGTAGGTAGATCTGCGATTCTCCTGTGCGCGACGACAAAAACGCGATCATCTTTCCATCCGGCGACCAGACCGGCGACATGTCTTTCCCGCTTTGTGTGAGTTGAATCGGCGCGCCGCTTTCCGTCGAGACGAGCCAGATATTGCTCGCGTTACGGTTCGCGTCCATGTCTGGCGTCATAACCGTGTAAGCAACCCACTTGCCGTCCGGCGAGACGGCTGGTTCCGCGACCCGGCGCATTTTCATCATGTCGGCGAAGGTGATGGCATGCTTGCCAGCATCTTGCGCATCGATTCTTGCGGCGTTTCCGAGTCCCAGCGTCGCCAGGCAAGCCGATCCGATCGCGATTCCCGCAACTCGGCGCAGAGATATCCTCATCTTCATGTTGTTGGCCTCATTTTTGCACTGAAGCGAATTGGAGAGTCGAATTCAACTCAACCCGAAAACCACATCAATCTGCGCTACCCACGCAAATCGAACGGGAAAAATATGTCACGAAATCGAGTCGAATCCAATAGCTCGAAGTTGAACCGGTGAAGTCCGAGCACGAAACATGCTATTTGGCTACGCCAACGGCCCAGACGTAGCCGTCTGGGTCCGCTAACATCACGTCGCGCCACCCGTGAGGGTAGTCTGCGGCTGGCTGAACAATCTTTGCGCCCGCCGACTTTGCGCGCGCTTCGGCCGCGTCCGGGTCGACGCCCATCACGCGTAGTTCCGCACCCAGGCCACGACGATTGGCTTCGACTCCAGCGATATATTTGTGCAGCGGATGATAATCGTAGGCATGATCCGCGTGGAGCATGAACTCTGCTCCTGCGAGATTCAGCGCAGCGAAATCTTGATCAGCGTAATGCACTTTCGCTCCCAACACATCGCGATAGAAAGGAAGCGATGTCTGGACGTCACGAACCAGCAGATTCACTGAAAATTTTGGGAGGCTGCGGCCGTAGTCGTCTGCCGGCATCCAAGCAGCCCCACTTCGCTTCATCGTCATCTTTCATCCTCACGCGATGGCGCGTCGCCTTCGCACCAACGCCCAGTTCACTGCAGCCGCCGCTGAAGTCGCGAGCACTGCCGTCGAATTGCTCAGCGGCGCCCGCACCAGCAGCACAACGCAGAACAAGATCGCCACAATTGCCAATACCCGTCCGCCTGGCAACCGAAACGCGTCCGCACGTGGACTGCGTTTTCGCAGGATTAGCAGGGCAATTGCGATCGACCCGTAGGCAAATAGACGCACGATTGCCGAAAGCGTGATGTTCCACCGAAAACTTCCCGCCAGCGTGAAAGCGAGCAGAAACGCCGTGTACAGTACGATGGAAACATCTGGCGTTCGAAATCGCGGATGAATCCGCGAAAAAATCGCGGGAATATCGCCGCGCTCTGCCAAGGCAAATGTTAGCCGCGGGGTATGCAGCATGTTTGCGCTCAGGTATCCGTAAATCGAAAATAGAGCGCCGATGGAGATGGCCGCCGCGGCGCGTGATCCGAGAACGGCCATTGCTGAATCCGCGATTGGCCGCTGCGTGGCGGCAGGGTCGATCAGAGTGCCGCTCACTACAACTTGCACGAGCGTGTAAATCACCGCCACGCTTGCGATGCCGATCATCAGCGCGATGGGCACGTCGTGTCGGGGATCGCGCATCTCGCCGCTGGCCAGCAGCACCGCTTCGAAGCCGCCATATGCGTAGACAAGTACGAGTGTTGCCTCGAGCCAGTCGCGCGGTTCGATGGCGTGGGTCAACGGAGCCGGATTGACGGAACCATGGGCGCCAATCCACCATAACCCAGCGCCGATGAATGTCCCGAGCAGCAATAACTTCAACGCCGTGAAAAAATCGCTCGCTCGCGCTCCCGACTTCACTCCGACGTAGTTCACAAATGCTAGAAAACCCACCAGTGCGGTCAGGATCGTCAGCCGATAGATCGGTTGGGTCGCGCGCGGAAAAACCTGCCCGAGATAAGTTGTGAAAAGGTTCGCTGTCCCAGATGCGGCTGCGATGCGCGACAGCCACATCATCCACGCGATCTGAATACCCCAGAAACGTCCGAGCGTCACGCGCGCGTAAAGATAAGGACCGCCGGTCTCGTGAAATTGCGACGCGACTTCGGCGAGGCAGCCTGCGATGACCGCCATCCCGGCGCCTGCGATGAAATACGCAAGCGGCGCCAAGTGGCCGACGCGGCCCGATACGACGGATGGCAGGCCAAAAATTCCGCTGCCGATGATCGAATTGATCACCAGCGCCGTCAGGCTCCAGCGCCCGATTGTTCGAATCAGTGCTACCGAACTCGCTTGCGCATTTTGGCTCGCCGCCATCATTCTCCGAAACGCGTTCGCAAAATCGCGCAAGCGTAGCACATTCGCATCACTCCGCTGCTCATCCTCGTGTTGATCGCGCTACAATTTCCGCGACTCATGAGAAAGCCTTCGGCTCTGTTTCCCAGAAATTTTAAGAAAGAATTGCCGATTGCCGCGCGCGGCGAAGGCTCGTGGATTGTCACTGCCGACGGGCGTCGGTTGCTGGATGCGTCTGGCCAGGCTGCTGTCGTCAGCATCGGTCATGGCGTCATGGAGATCGGCCACGCAATGGCCGAACAGGCTTCACAAATCGCCTTCGCACATACGACCCAATTTCACTCGGCGTCCGCCGAGAAACTCGCCCAGCGCCTACTCGCTCTCGCTCCTCCAAATTTTCGCGATGGCGGTCGCGTCTATTTCACCTCCGGTGGCTCTGAAGCGACCGAAACCGCAATCAAGCTCGCTCGCCAATATTGGCTGGAGCGCGGCGATTCGAAACGATTTCGAATCGTCTCGCGTCGCCAGAGTTACCACGGCAGCACGCTCGGCGCGATGTCGGTCAGCGGCAATGTCGGTCGGCGTGCGCCGTATCAGCCG
>DATAMU010000992.1:0-1799 GCA_036266605.1 Candidatus Acidiferrum sp.
CAATGTCGGACCTAAAGGTCCGACCCACAAATCCCGGGGACGCCGAGCCATTCATGCAGTCGATCGTTGGAGACCGAGAAGAGGAAAAAGAAAGAAAGAGCGGCGAACACATTGCGTCCGGGCAAGCTGGGGCGCAGCGTGCTGCGCCCCTACATGAGCACGTCGATGGAGTCATTCAGACCGAGAAAGAGATTTCGTTGGAGAGGTTGGAGTTTTTGGTGCCGGATCGCGGGGGGATGCCGGGGATTGAGAAGTATGCGCATTTGGTTTTGGCGGATGGGTCGCATCGTGTGGTGGGATCGACCGAGGCGAGTCGAGGGTGCAAGCATTTGTGTCGGCATTGTCCGATCGTGCCGGTGTATGACGGGGTGTTTCGAATTGTGCAGCGCGATGTGGTGATGGCGGATGTGCGGCAGCAGGTGGCGGCGGGGGCGCGGCATATTTCGTTTGGCGATCCGGATTTTTTCAATGGCATAAAACATGCGCTGGGATTGATGGAGGAGTTTCACCGGGAGTTTCCGGATGTCACGTATGACGTGACGATCAAGATTGAGCATTTGCGGAAATACGAGAAGGAGCTTTCAACGCTGAAGAGTACAGGGTGTTTGTTTGTGATTAGCGCGGTGGAAGCGGTGGATGATGGGATTTTGTTGCGGCTGGATAAGGGGCATACCCGGGAGGATTTTGTTTTGGTGGCGCGGAAGTTTCGCGAGCTGGGGATGACGTTACAGCCGACGTTTGTGGCGTTCACGCCGTGGACGACGCTGGAAGGATATTTGGATTTGTTGCGAGTGATTGTTGAGCTTGAGTTGGTGGAGAACGTGGCGCCGGTGCAGTTGGGGATTCGATTGTTGATACCGGAAGGATCTAGGTTGCTGGAGTTGGCGGAGACGCGTGAGTTGGTTGGCGGGTTTGATGCTGAGTCGCTGGTGTATCCATGGAGGAATGCGGATGAGCGGGTGGATCGGCTGAGCGAAGCGGTGCAGATGATCGCTGCGGATGCGGACGCGAAGAAGATGTCGAGGAGCGAAGCGTTTGCGCGGATTTGGGAAGAGGCGCATTTGGCCGCGGGGGTTGAGGCGTCACCGCTAGAGTTAGGAGCGGGGAAGGCGGTGCCGTTTTTGAGCGAGCCCTGGTATTGCTGCGCGGAGCCGACGAAGGCGCAGCTGGTTTCGATTGGGGCGGTGAGTTCGGGTGCGAAGAAGGCGGAGACGGTAGCGGGCGGTGGCGGCGAGCGGGCGGGATTTGCGGCGGATGGGTTTGTGTGAGTGCCGAAGCGATGAGCGAGCGAAAAAAATTATTGCTGTTCGCGGCGAAGCTGGGTTACCAGACGCGGTCGCTGGATGAAGCGGCGCAGTGGTTGGGCGTCGAGGTGATTTTTGTGACGGATCGGTGTCATCAGCTGGACGATCCGTGGGGCGATCGGGCGATTGCGGTGCATTTCGAAACGCCGGAGGTGGCGGCGTATTCGGTGATGGAAGCGGTGCGGAAGCTCGGGCCTGACGGCGAGGCTGCGACTATCGATGGGATTTTGGCGTTTGGGGATCGGCCGGCGGTGACGGCGTCGTATGTGGCACGAGGTTTGGGGATTGCGTACAACCATCCGGCGGCGGTGGAGGCTTGCCGAAGCAAGTTGCGGATGCGGGAAGTATTTCGCGATGCGGGGATGCGCGGGCCGTGGTTTCGCAGCGTGGCGGTGTCGCCGGTGGCGGAGCCGGCGTTGCTGGGGATTTCGTATCCGTGTGTGCTTAAGCCGATGTCACTGTCGGCGAGTCAGGGAGTGGTGCGGGCGAATTCGC
>DATAMU010000993.1:0-2399 GCA_036266605.1 Candidatus Acidiferrum sp.
CTCCTCCTCAATCTCTACTATCCGCCCGACACTTCGGCGACAGCCAAGATGGCCGCAGCTTTCATCGAGCCGCTTGCGCAGAAACATGAAGTGACCGTGATTTGCGGCAGACCCTCTTACGATCCCACCGAACGTCGCTCCTGGCACCTCTGGCAGACCGAACAATTGAACGGCGTACGCGTTGTCCGCGTCGGTTCAACCGACTACCCGCGAACCCAAATGGCACGACGCGTCTTCAACTATTTGTCCTACGTCGCGTTGAGCGTTCCGCGTTCGCTGTTCGTCCCATGCGACGTCATTCTCGCAATGACTGATCCGCCCTTCGAAGGCATCGTCGGCGCATTCGTCGCACTGCTGAAGCGCAGACCATTCGTCTACAACATCCGTGACATGTATCCCGATATGGCCGTCGGCGGCTCGATCGTCAAACCAGGATTGATGGCGCGCATGTGGGAAAAACTCCATCGTTGGGCGCTGCGCCGCGCGACCCGCGTGATCGTCCTTGGCGAAGACATGAAAGCTCGCATAGCCGCGAAAGGCGTCGCGCCAGATCGCATCGACATCGTCCGCGATGGAGTCGAAGCGGCGTCTGGACCAGCAGCGCCCACTCAATTCGACCCCGAAGTAATCCGCGCAATTCGCGCCGATTTCACATTCGTCCTCTTACACGCCGGCAATCTCGGCTTCTACGGAGCATGGAAAACGCTGCTAACCGCCGCTCGCGAGTTGCAATCCGACGGCGTCGGCCTCGTCTTCGTCGGTGACGGCGCCCAACGCTCTCGCCTGCAAGAGCTCGCGGCAACAACCTCGAACGTCCGCTTCCTCCCCTTCTTCCCCTCAAACAAAATTGCTTCCGTCCTCGCCGCAGCCGACGCGCATGTCATCACAATCAAACGCGGGCTCGAAGGGGTAGTGGTCCCCAGCAAAATATACGGCATCCTCGCAGCCGGCAGGCCCATCCTCGCAGTCGCGCCGCAAGAAACCGACGCCGCCACTCTCGGCTCACGCGAAAACTTTGGCTGCTCCGCCGATCCAGACAAGCCTGACGAGGTCGTAGCCACAGTGCGCGCCCTCCTTGCCGATCACGCCCGCCTCGCCGCCATGGGAGCCGCAGCTCGCCGCGCCGCACCTCGCTACGCACGCACCGCCGAAATCCAAAAGTTCGCCGCCATCCTCGAATCCACCGCTCAGCAATAATCTTGCTCAATCGATCCAGTCAAACGAAACACCGGTACGCCCGCCGTTAACCATCTCGCCCGCCCCTCGAATCTTTCGCATTTCCGCTTGCATTGCACAGGGTATCTTGAGTTAAGCTGAGTGGGACAGCTGATTTACTTTTCAGTACCGTAAATACTTGGGATGCTCGGTTCCCAACCGCGCATAAATTTACGTGAATCGCCGGCTGTTTGCAGTCTCTCCCCGGCCGGCGCGATCACAATCATCGAGGACTCATGGCCGCAGGACTATTGGCCTTCGGTATCGCTCTCTTCGCATCATTGATGCTCACCGTTCCGGTTCGCGCGCTCGCGCTGCGCGTCGGGATGGTTGATTTGCCCGGACCGCGCAAGGTGCACCTCCAGCCCATTCCTCTCCTCGGCGGGCTCGCGATGTGGGGCGCCATCATGCTCGCAATCCTGTTCGCGTTCGACGGTCTCGCGCGAGCACAGAGCCTCGGCATCGTCACCGGCGCGACGCTTGTCGCCGCCGTCGGCTTCCTCGACGACAAAGGCTGGCTGCACCACCAGATCAAACTATTCGTCGCGATGCCCATCGCCGCCGGAATTCTTCTCGCCAGCGGAATTCACGCGCAAGTTTTCGAGACATTCATCGCCGGTCGAACCGGCTACGCCCTCGACGCCGTTCTCACGGTCGTCTGGGTCGTCGGCATCACCGCCTCCTTCAGCATCCTCGACCACATGGACGGCCTCTGCGCCGGCGTCGCCGCTATGGCCTCTATCTTTTTCGCGATGATCGCCTATCTTAACGGCCAGACTCTCGTCACCACGCTCGCCGCAGCCGTTCTCGGTGGCGCAACCGGCTTTCTTCGCTGGAATTTCAAGCCCGCCAAAATCTTCATGGGCGACGGCGGCGCGATGTTTCTCGGCTTCCTGATGGCCACGCTCGGCCTGAAGCTCCGTCTCGAAAATGCGAATTCCATTTCCGGTTGGCTCGTCCCCATCTTGATTCTCGGCGCCACAATTTTCGATACGACGCTGGTCACAATTTCCCGTTCGCGCCGCGGCCTCATCCCATTCACCACGCCTGGCAAGGATCACACCGCTCACCGCCTCGCAAATCTAGGTTGGGGCCAGCGCGGCGCTGTCCTTGGAATGTACTCTCTTGGCGTGATTACCGGCGGCGCCGCGGTGCTCGTGACCTACGTCTCTCCCGCCGGCGCT
>DATAMU010000994.1:0-4609 GCA_036266605.1 Candidatus Acidiferrum sp.
GTCGATCGCATACGCGCCACGGGCACGTGCGCTGTCGAAATTGAACACGCTCGAAGGGATGAGGCAACTTGCCGGCGGCAACACTCAGTCTGCGATCGATACATGGCTGGCAGGCGTCCGCTTTTCGCAAGACCTGGCTCGCGGCGGCTCACTGATCTTCGCGTTAATGGCGAAGAACGCGTTGCTCGCCAATCTGCGAGCGCTGAACCTTGCGGCCGCGAATCGACAATTGACCGTTGCCGAGCGCCAGCAGGTGACGGCCGCGGTTCGCGCGCTGCCCGAAGGAGGTTTCGATTGGAGCGCTACGTGGGGAGTTGAATCCGCCACTCTCGACCACTTTCTCCATCAACTCCAGGCGGCTTCCGATCCTCGTGGGGTCTATCAACAGGCGATGGGAATCAGTGTACCGGTGAAGGGATTGCCTCCGTCGACGCAAGACATCCGTGATTTCGAAGCGTACATGCGCGCGGTTCAGGTGGCGCTGAAAGAATCGCCGGAGAAATCAAAGGGCACCTTAGAAGGTCTGGAGGCGAAGCGCACGGCGTTGCCGGAATCGGAACAGCAGGTGATCCCGAATCCGCAAAAATCGAATCAAGCGCGCATCGATATCGCACAGGCCCGCGTGGAGTTATTACAGGTGTTGAACAAATCATCCGTCAAAAGCGACAGCAATTGACCGCCGCGCCGGACCGCTTCAGCTCAGAAAGATTTCTCGATCGCGCAATATAATTCTGCGTTTCACGCATTCGCTCGCGTAAAATGTGGCCGCCGAAAAAGCGTAAATCCCCAGATCAGTCAGACTCTGATCGCCGGCAAGGTCCACAAGATGCAAATCAAAAACGAGTTGAACCGCAGACGATTTCTAAAGTGGGCAAATTTACTTGGCCTCTCCGCGATAGTTCCTGCGTCGGTTGCGGCGAAGTCGGCCGCGACACAAGATACAAAATCCGCTCCCACCGCCGGTACTCCGTCGAAAGAATCATCTCCAGAAACCATCCTGCTCAAAGACTACCGCCCCAAATCCATCTACAAAATTCCTGTCTCGCAAATCGACAAAGCCAAACATCCGATCATCGACATGCACTCGCACCCCTACGCGAAGACGCCGCAGCAAATCGATCAGTGGATCAAGAATATGGACGAGTGCGGCGTCCAAAAGACGATGATCCTCACCATGACCACCGGCCCGGAGTTCGACGAGATCTTGCGCAAATATTCGAAATACCCCGATCGATTCGGAATCGGGTGCGGCCTCGACCTCTCGGGCTACGACAAACCCGGCTTCGGCCCAGCCGCGATCAAAGAACTCGAGCGCTGCCACCAGGCAGGGGCGCGCGTCGTCGGCGAAATTCACGATAAAGGCGAAGGACTCAAATCAGGGAAATCGACCGCACCCGGCATGCATCCTGACGACGCGCGCATGGATCCGATCTGGCAACGCTGCGGCGAACTCGGCATGCCCGTCATCCTCCACGTCGCCGACCCCATGTGGATGTATCAGAAAATGGATGCCACCAACGATGGCCTGATGAACGCCTATAAGTGGCGTCTCGACAACAAGCCCAACATCGTTGATCTCCTCGGCATGGTCGATATTTTCGATCATACGCTTGCGAAACATCGCGCGACGACCTTCGTCGCCTGCCACTTCATGAACCTCGATTACAATCTCGCGCGCCTCGGCGAAATGTTCGACCGCAATCCGAATCTCCACGCCGACATTTCCGCGCGTTACGGCGAAACTGCGCCGATCCCGCGTTTCGCATCGAAGTTCTATGAAAAATACGCGGACCGCCTCGTCTACGGCACCGACATGGGCTCCGAAAAATCCATGTACCGCGTCACGTTCCGTATTCTCGAATCGCAAGACGAGCACTTTTACGCGTTCGAACAATTCAACTACCACTGGCCGCTGCACGGCTTTGGACTAAGCGACGACGTGCTGAAACAGGTCTACAACGCCAACGCGACGAAGGTTCTCGCGACCCGCAACAAGCAATAGCGCGTCAGCAGCGTGTGATCTTCACTCACGTTCGCATCGTCACAACGAATGCGTTGACACACCCCAACCGCGGAGCTAATGTCGCGCCCATCAGGTCGGCCCATCCGTATTCGTAACAAAGGAGAAAGCAGATGCTTCGTTCGCTATTTCTGTTGGTGGGTGTGTGCTTCGCCGCTTCGGTCGCGATGGCTCAAGATCCAGTTAAAGTAGATCCACAGCACTACAAGGTGATTTTCGAAAATGAGCAGGTCCGCGTTCTCAGAATTCACTACGGCCCGCACGAAAAATCCGTGATGCACGTGCATCCCAATGCGGTTGTGGTCTATGAGAACGATGCTCACGTGAAGATGACGACACCCGACGGCAAGTCGGTTGAAACGAACGGCAAAGCCGGGGAATCGCAGTGGACTCCCGCCGGCTCTCATCTACCCGAAAATGTTGGCGACAAGCCCGTCGATGCTGTGTTGGTCGAACTGAAGACCAAGCCTGCACACTGATATCATCGCCGCTGCTGCCGCAGGAGGGGCGGTTGTTCCTCGCCCCTCACATTCCAGAATCACATCCGAGGTTCGCAAGTTGTTGCCGCGCTTGGTTTTCTTCTTCTTGAGCATCCTTACAAATCGCTCACGAACTGCTCAGGACTTCCCGACGTACCTCGACGCACCATCGATTTCGTCATGTCGCTCAACGTTTTTCTCGCCGTTTCCGTTCTTGCGTGCGATTTCATGATCTACGCTTTTTTCCAGTGGACCTTCGGCGAGAAGTATCGTCAACGCAAGCGAAGGTACGGTTCTCAACGAATCGCAACGAACACGTCGATCAAGATCGCCGCATCCCGACCTTACCTTGTCGCGTCGCAAGAGCGATGTTGCCAGCAACAGACCGAGCGAGAAGTCGCTTAGTCTCGCTTCTTGGAGAGAGACAATGTTACGTGGGCCAAAGGGAAGTGAAAACGAGCGAGCTCCTCAGTGCAGCGTCTGCGGTCATCAGGCTGACCTGGTTGAACTTCCAGGTATGGATGCGAAATATTGCGAAGAATGTAGCGCCGATGTCGCCACTTCGATTCTGCTGAAAACCGAGATCAATGCAGCTTGGCTCTCGGGGCAACGGTACGAAAACCTCGCCACCGAGCTCGCGCAACTCGGTCAACGAATACTCGAACGAGCCCAATCCTGGTGACCGCGAGCCCATCTATATATGGACGTTACGCAGATCAACGCGAACAAATAGCGAAACACATCGAACTGATCCAGATACGATATATTCGCGATATCAAACCTCGCACTCGCCACTCTTATGCTCAGTGTACCGAGCAGAAATGCAAGGTCACGCATTGAGTCCGTTGAGAGGAACGCCCATGTACCTCCCAGACCTGAAACAGCCCTCCGGTCCGATCAGCTCCAACGGGACAGGAACCATTCTCCTCGTCGATGACAATGACGCTTTCCGCGGCGTCATCAGCACGTTCTTGCAGAGTGCCGGCTATCGCGTCCTCGAAGCACGAACGGCTTCCGAAGCCTCGACGATCGCCACTCATCAGGAAAAACCGATCGACCTTCTTCTCACCGATGTTGTTCTTCCCGGCGCAAACGGCGACCAACTCGGCGACTATCTCAGCTTCCTGTTCCCCCAAATCACCATCGTCTATATGTCCGGCTACGGCAGCGCCGCGAGTTTCGGCAGCGTCGGCTCGCAAGTCGGCGCTCACATGTTGCCCAAGCCGTTCTCGAAGCGAACCCTGCTGCTCGCGGTCGCCCAACTCTTGCACTGGAAAGAAAACGACGGCGAAAAGTTTGTTCCCGCCCGCGCCTGGGGCTGCATCGCAAACCCCGCGCAACAGCTCGCCTAACTTCGATCACTTTGCCGTCGGCGGTAACTCCGCCGTAGCCGACCACTCTTTCCTCATCCTCGGCGTGATCCAGCTGACCTTTCCTCCGCACGCTCGAATTACATCCATCGCGTAGACCGCGTCCCCAAAGTTTGTGTCGATATCGGCCTCGACATACACGGTCCACTCGACGCGCCGTCCAAGCTGCTCGAGCAGCTTGGCGCGCAAATCCTCTCGCCGGACCTCTGTGGTGTTCACAAAAAAGCGTGCTGGAGTAGCCACGTAAATTTCGAGTGCCTCGGGCCACGGACTCTTCACCCAAACTACCGCCGCCGTTTTTTTCCAACCCACAAGCAGCCCCTTTGGTGTCAGCGGGCCATTCATGGTCATGAACAGAAAGAGCAAAACCATCAGCAATCCACCCCAAACCAGCCCCCAATTCGGCGCTTCGGAGATGAGTCGAAGTGGCACGGATCTTCTAAATGGCATCACCTGCCGCAAAGCCATTTCAGGAAAGATGCGTGGCCCACGCGGTCGGACGACTCTCGTCTTTGCCTTGTAGGCGATGGGTAGTAAAGCCAGTCCCGTTCCGCCGAGGAAAAAACAGAATATTCGGGTAACTCCTATTGCTTCGCGATACTCGTATTCCCCGGTTGTTACGTGAAGGCGCGGATTGGTGTGATTGAGGCAGGGCATCGCTGCTGGAAGGTCCCACTCGAGTTCGTATTTTCCCGGCCCAGCGGAAAATGAATGTGCATAGAAACGTTGCGAGTCTGAGG
>DATAMU010000995.1:0-1625 GCA_036266605.1 Candidatus Acidiferrum sp.
CTCGATCGCAAATTCTTGAGCCGATCAATCTTGGCTCGAGCGAAGCTGTGTCGATCAATCGCCTAGTCGATCTGGTGGAAGAAATTGCCGGCATCAAGCTTCAGCGCAAATACGATCTGAGCGCGCCAAAAGGCGTGAACGGTCGCAATAGCGACAACGCTCTGATTCAGCGCCTCCTGAAGTGGGAACCGGATACAACGCTGCGCAATGGCCTCGAGAAGACCTATGCATGGATTCACGACCAGATCGTTGCTCGCGAGCGCGGCGACGCCGGCGTCGTGAGCGAACCCGCTGTCGCGGCTCGAGTCTGATTCTTTCGCCGGCCTTCGCCCACTTGCCTTTCGATCGATCCGAGTTCAATAGCACCTCATTCCGGAGCCACGCGCGTGCGTGTTTCGTCAAAGTAACCCCTCTCGTTATCCTTAGGCCATGCCGTTCCGAACCTACCCACAGCGCTCCACCCTTACCACCTAAAATTAGGTGAATAAGAGTATGTCTTCGCCCCGGTCAATCATCACGTTCATCGTCGTGTGGCTGCTTGCGATTGCTACCTACGCCTCGATGTCACTGGTGTATCCGCAGGGAAGCCAGCAGCTTTCGACGTTTGGCAACATCGCGCAGTGCATCGTTCCCCTCGTCGCGAACGCGTTTCTGCTGCTCAACGCCGGCACACCGCATTGGCGCCGCAACATTTTCTGGATGCTCCTCGCGCTGAGCTGCACGCTCTGGATGCTCGGTGAGTTCGACTGGACGTATTGGGAAGTCTACAAGCACGAATCGGTTCCGACGATGTACGGCGGCGACATCGTTTTCTTTCTCAAAGGGATCCCGATGATGGCCGCGCTTGCGTTACAGCCGCATCGTCGCCAGGCCGAACTTCAATTGCGACTCGGCTACCTGGATTTCGTCTCGCTTCTGACCTGGTGGACTTTTCTCTACGTTTTCGTCGTGTTCCCGTGGATGTACGCGCTCCCTTCCGAAGCTCAATACAACTTCAACTACGATTTGATCACCAACATTCAGAACATGGTGATCGTCGCCGGCCTGGCCTACCTGTGGTTGCGTTCGAAAGGCGCTTGGCGACTCATTTACGCCAATCTTTTCGGTGCAGCCGCGCTGTACATGCTCTC
Organism: Candidatus Acidiferrum sp.; assembly: GCA_036266605.1. GTDB lineage: Bacteria > Acidobacteriota > Terriglobia > Acidiferrales > UBA7541 > Acidiferrum. The sequence continues at coordinate 1,131 of DATAMU010000995.1, forward strand.
GTCGTTGACGATTAACGTCGCGATCACGCTGCATCGCTATTCCACCGGGAGCCCTTACGATCTTCCTCTCGTCTCGTCGTTCTTGTGGCTCGCGTTTGCCGGTCTGGTTGCCTACCGAAACCGCGCCGACCTTGAGCCCGCTGCGGATGACGAGCCCGCAGGCGCCGACGCAACAAGCCGAGGGCGAAACTGGGCTTCGCGTCTCGCCATGGCGGCGGCGATCTCCCTTCCTCTCTTTGCGATTTATTCGGTCCACTACTCCAATGACGCGCACGAGATTCGCGACTATCGCACTCTGACCGTGCTGATCGCGTCGATTCCATTGATGCTGATCATCTTCTATCGCACCTACATCGCCGACAAGGATCGTGTGCGATTGCTTTCGCGATCTGAGCAATCCGTCGAAAATCTTCAACGTCTCCAGACGCAACTCGTGCAGACCGAAAAACTCGTTTCCCTCGGCCAGCTCGCCGCGGGCGCAGCGCATGAAATCAA
>DATAMU010000996.1:0-1670 GCA_036266605.1 Candidatus Acidiferrum sp.
TGATTCGTGCCAAGGCCCTCACAAGTGGCAGAGGGCGCGGTCAGAGCTGCCGTTCGAAGATGAGCCGTGCGCCTACCGTTCGCACGTCCCCGATTCCACTATATACGCGCCACACAAGTGCCGCAAAACTTGCTCATCCTCTGTGCTGACTAAGCGGCACCTGCCCCAATTGATCAAAACGCCGCGCCGTTATGAAAGGGGGACGAAGCCGACTGTAAATGCCTTTTCCTGTAAGCGTCACGAGCAGGGTCCACTAACAAAGACACTCGCTGATCGAGTTGACGGATTCGCGAGGCGGGCGGCGAATTCGGCTTGTTCGGTGCGGCGCGGCGAACTGACAATAGCGGCAGGGTCATCTCTCCTCTTGCGACGCTCATTGCGGACGCGATTTGAAGCGCTTTCCAACGACTCAGGCAGAACGATAGGAAACAGGAGCTCTGCCAATGGGCGATGTCATGACCGATCGGCGGGATTCGCCGCGCTTTGCCCTGACACTGGTCGCGGTCGTCACGGAAACGGCGACAGCGAACGTGCTAAACGCGAGGTCGTCGGACGTGAGCCGCAGCGGATGTTATGTGGATACGTTGCAGCCGCTGCCGCCGGGCGCGTATGTGAAAATACTGCTGCGCAGCGGCGACGAAATTTTTGAGGCGCCAGCGCGCGTTGTGTATATGTGTCCGGGACTGGGGATGGGCATCAATTGGGGCTTGGGTCTACCGGACAAGTCAATGGCAATCCTCGATCGATGGATGGCGAAGGCGGCGAAAAACGCGAACGGATGATCTTTGCGCAGCACAGTGCTGTTTGCAGCCTTCGAAATTGAGATAACATCAAAGCACTTCGTATGGGCCTTCGCTGCCGGGTTTGGTGCGTCGCATTGCTGTTGCTACTGGGGATGTCGCTGGCATCGATGGCCGCAGCGGCTCCCGCCGGCACGCCTCAGAGCGAACCGGAACAGTTTGCGAACCTGCCGATTTTCGAATTGCACAGCGGATTCTGGATCAATCTGCACCACACACTTTATGGGCAGGCGCGCGCGTCGCGTGACGCGCGCGGCATGCCGCCGAGCGCGGTCGGAACGACGAAACGGACTCCCAACGAAGAGCTGGTGTGGGACAACGCGGTCGCGTACTACGCGGCGAATTACGTCGATAAAGATCTGCTGTTCAGCACAGAGCTGATCCTGCTGAAGAATCAGCTGGGTGAATTCGAACAGTGCGACGAGCTTTCGGGCGCGAAAAAGAAAACGTGCGACGCCGGATTACCGCCAAAGCTGACGCAAGTGTTGAATGCGGCGGCTGTGGTGTATCGCGCACACGAATGGCCTGAGCACGACCGCGCGAATCGGCGATGGATCGCGGGTGTATCGCCTCTGGTGCGCGACAAAGGCGTTTCGCTTTCGCAGCGGCTCGCGGAAATTTATCAGACGCGATGGCCGAAGCAGCGCATTCGCGTCGATGTATCGGCGTACGCGAATTGTGCCGGTGCATACACGACGATCGATCCGCTGCGCGTAGTGATTTCGAGCACCGACCCGCGGAATCAGGGGAGCGCGGCGCTGGAAGTTTTGTTTCACGAAGCTTCGAACGGCATCGCGGAGCCCGTGCAGCTTGCATTCAATCGCGAATGCCGGCAGCGCGACAAGGCGATTCCGCGCGATCTGTGGCATC
>DATAMU010000997.1:0-6385 GCA_036266605.1 Candidatus Acidiferrum sp.
ATCCGGCGTGTTCAAGTTCACGTTGTACGCGATCAAAAATTTCCGCGCCCCGACAACCGTCACCCCCGCCGTAGGATGCAGCTTCGGCTCGCCGATGTCCGGCTGCCGGTCATGATTCCGCTTCAGCTCGTCTCTCAACCCTTCGAACTGCCCCTTGCGCACATTCTCCAGGTTCACCCGGTCCGGCCGCGTCGCCGCCGCCTCATAGAAGAAAACCGGAATCCGATACCGCGTCCAAATCTCTTTCCCCACGCGCCGCGCCAGCGCCACGCAGTCGTCAATCGTCACGCCCGATATCGGAATAAAGGGAATCACATCAGCCGCGCCCACCCGGGGATGCGCCCCTTGATGCACCGTCAAATCGATCAACTCCAGCGCCTTGCCCACCCCGAGCAGCGCCGCCTCAGCCACCGGCTCCGGCTCGCCCGCCAGCGTCACCACGCATCGGTTATGGTCCGCGTCCATCTCTTTGTCGAGAACATACACGCCCGCCACGGCGCTCATCGCCGCCACGATCGCGTCCACCTTGGCTGCGTCGCGTCCTTCCGAAAAATTCGGCACACACTCGATCAATCTCTTCATTGCACTGGTTTCCTCAGATTGGACCCGGCCGTCCGTATTTCATGATATTGGATTTCGCCCCGCGCAGCCACCCCGCGAAGCCTCACTGCCGCGGACGCGGTTCGTGCGAGAACGTTTTTCTACGTCTCGACGTGCTTCCCGTCCGCCCGATAAATAATCTCGCCCTTCTTCACCGTCATCCAGCAATGATTCACGCCAAAGTAGTACGGAATCTCGCGATAGTCCCCGACATCAAACACCGCCAAATCCGCCGATTTCCCCGTTTCAATCGATCCGATTTCCTTCTCTCGCCGCAGCGAATACGCCGCATTGATCGTCGCCGCTGTGATCGCCTCGGCCGGGGTCATTCGTAGCTGCGTACACGCCAGCGACAGCACCATCGGCATACTCAGCGTCGGGCTCGTCCCCGGGTTGTAGTCCGTCGCCAGCCCGACGATCGCACCGGCATCAATAAGCTCCCGCGCCGGCGCATATTGCTTCAATCCCAGATGAAAATCGCAGCCCGGCAGGAGCGTCGCAACCGTCTTCGATTTCGCCAGCGCTCGTATATCTGCTGGCTTCACCTGCTCCAGGTGATCGCAACTCGCCGCATCCAGTTCCACGGCTAACTGTGTCGCGCCTGTTCGCGACAGCTGCTCCGCGTGCAGCCGCGGAGCCAACCCGTGCTCCGCACCCGCCTCGAGCACCTGCTCCGACTGCGCCAGCGAAAACGCCCCTCGATCGCAAAACACATCACAAAATTCCGCCAACTTCCGCTCCGCAACCTCCGGAATCAGGCGCTTCGTCAGCAACTCGACATACCGCTGCGGTCCGCCCGGACTGCTCCGGTACTCCGCCGGCACGACATGCGCGCCCAAAAACGTCGAAACAATGTCGAGCGGCTGCTCCATTGCCAATTCCTGATGCAGCCCCAAAATCTTCAGCTCGCTCGTAACATCCAGCCCATACCCACTCTTCGCCTCGACGGTTGTCGTTCCGTAAGCCGCAAATTCCCGCAACGCCGCCAGTGCTCGCGCTTTCAAGTCCGCCGCCGTCGCCGCACGCAGCTTCTTCACCGAATTCAGAATCCCGCCGCCCTTGCGCGCAATCTCCTCATAACTCGCGCCCGCAATCTTCAGCTCGTACTCTTCCGCTCGACTCGCGGCGTGAACCAGATGCGTATGCGAATCGACGAAGCCCGGCAGCACAACCCGCCCGCCAACATCCAACTTCTCCGCACCTCGCGCCTCCGCCAACGCCTCGACCTTCGAACGCACCCCGACCGCAGCGATGCGTCCATCGCGCACCAACACCGCCCCATCTTTCACGATTCCGAGATTCGAAAGCGCAGCCCCACGCCGCGGCGCACGTCCGCGCAGCGTCAACAACTGCGATGCCCCAGTAATAAGAAGTGATCCGCTCAAACCGCCGACAAGTATGCCCAACCTCACCCCAAAAATGTAGGGGCGCAGCTTTATCCTGAGGGCTTTGCCCGAAGGAACCGCTGCGCCCCAAGTCCGCACGATCGCAACCTCGAACGCGACCTGGTTTTTCTTCTTTTCGCCACTGCAAAAACAACTACGCCGACGCCGCCTTCCCACCCTTAAACGCCGGCACAAACACATCCTTCACAAACGTCTCAATCGCGGTCGGCGTCGTATTCTCCCCGGTCCGCGGTTCCAGCGCCTTCATCCGCCCGTCATTCATCGCATCGCACATCTCCACGATCAGTTCGCCGAAATTCCGGCTAAGCCCCATGCTGGTGACCACTCCCACGAACTCATTACCCGGCAATTGCACGTATTTCAGGTCCGGCTTCCCGATTGCCTTGCCAACGATGGTTGCGACCTCGGCGTAGGTCACATCGCGCTGCCCTTGCATCTCTTTCGTCTCATGTCCGGAAAAATCCAGCTTCAGCAAATGTCCCGCTGCCGCGGCACCGATGTCTTCCGTCGCTATGGCAGGCAGTGGCAAGTCGGGACGCACCGGCGACGCCATCATCCCGAAATTCTGAATCGCGCCAACTTGCCCGAGTAAATTCTCCATGAAATATCCCGCACGCAGGAACAGCGCATTCAGTGACGGAATTCTCGCAAAGCGCACTTCCATCTCGTGCAATCCCGAAACCGGACCAGAGCCGGCTTCCTTGTCCGCACCGTAACTGCTCAGCACAACGGCGTAACGCACCTTTGCCTTCTCCAACGCTGTCGCCGCGGCCTCAACAACGTGTCGCTGAAATCCTCGATAGTCATCACTTGTCGGATTCGGCGGCATCATGAAATAAACCGCCCGTGCGCCATCGAACGCCTTCGTTAGAAACGCCGCATCGGTAACTTCGCCCACCGTAGTCTCTGCGCCCTTCGACGCCAACTTCTCCAGTTTCGCTTTGTCGCGTCCAATGCCCCGAACTTTTTCGCCTCTCGCCAAAAGTTTTTCCGCAACGATCGATCCGGTGTGACCCGTAGCGCCCACAATCACATACATAGGTACCTCCCAAATGAGTCTTTAAGTTCGATGCAAGGGCCGCGCATCAAGTCACAGCAAGCAGGACAGGAGAATTTCCAACGCTCTTGGAGTTTTCTTTAATTCGTTACTTCGTCACTTCGTCGCTTCTTTACTTCGCCTTTTCCGCCATCGGGACCTTCACGCCGGCTCTTGCCGCAAAATACTTCGCCTCGTCATACCCTGCATCGACGTGCCGCACCACTCCCATCCCTGGATCGTTCGTCAGCACGCGCTCAATTCGTGCCGCCATCTCCTTCGTTCCATCCGCCACTGTTACTTGCCCCGCGTGCTGCGAATATCCAATCCCAACTCCTCCGCCGTTATGAATCGAAACCCACGAAGCTCCGCTCGCCGTGTTCACCAGCGCGTTCAACAACGGCCAATCCGCGACATCGTCCGACCCATCCTTCATCGATTCCGTCTCGCGATACGGCGAGGCCACCGACCCGCAGTCCAGATGATCGCGCCCAATGACAATCGGCGCCTTCAACTCGCCCTTCGCCACCAGGTCATTCAGCCCCAATCCAAACTTGTCGCGCTCGCCATACCCAAGCCAGCAAATCCGCGACGGCAATCCTTGAAACTTCACCCGCTTCTGCGCCAGCTTGATCCACCGCGCCAGGTGTTCGTTCTCCGGAAACAGTTCCAGCACCAACTGATCCGCACGCGCAATATCCGAAGCCTGCCCCGAAAGCGCAGCCCACCGAAATGGCCCCTTGCCCTCGCAAAAGAGCGGCCGAATGTACGCCGGCACAAATCCCGGAAAGTCGTACGCATTCTTCACGCCATGTTCGAACGCAAACGTCCGAATGTTATTTCCGTAATCAAACGTCACCGCGCCCAGCTTCTGCAAATCCAGCATGCCCTGGACGTGCTGCGCCATGGCCGCCATCGACCGCTTCTTGTATTCCGCCGGATCGCTCTTCCTCAGTTCCAGCGCCGCCGCCAGCGTCATCCCGTTCGGCACATACCCGCCGATCGGATCGTGCGCGCTCGTCTGATCCGTCAGCAAGTCCGGCACCACGCCACGCTTCGCCATCTCCGGAATCAAGTCCGCGCAATTCCCAACCAGCCCAACCGACGTCGCCTCGCCCTTGCGCACCGCGTTCTTCAAAATCCGCAGCGCCTCATCCAGCGAGTTCACCATCACGTCGCAATACCCGGTCTTCACGCGCCGCTTGATGCGTTCCGGATCGACATCGATCCCCAAAAACGCTGCGCCATTCATTGTTGCCGCCAGCGGCTGCGCGCCACCCATTCCGCCCATGCCGCCGCTCGCAACCAATTTTCCCGACAACGTTCCGCCAAAATGCTTTACCGCCGCCGCAGCAAACGTCTCGTAGGTTCCCTGCAAAATCCCCTGCGTCCCGATGTAAATCCAACTTCCCGCCGTCATCTGCCCATACATCATCAGCCCGGCGCGATCCAGTTCATGAAACCGTTCCCAGTTGTTCCAATGCCCAACCAGGTTCGAATTGCACAGCAGCACCCGCGGGGCATACTCATGCGTGCGGAACACCGCGACCGGCTTCCCCGACTGCACCAGCAGCGTTTCGTCGTTCGCCAGCTCCTTCAGCGTTCGAACAATGGCGTGAAAGCACTCCCAATTCCGCGCCGCCTTCCCCGTCCCGCCATACACCACCAACTCCGCCGGATTCTCAGCGACCTCCGGGTCGAGGTTATTCATCAACATCCGCAGCGCCGCCTCCTGTTGCCACCCCTTGCAAGAAAGCTCCGTCCCCCGCGCCGCCCGAAACGGCCCCCTCGACAATGTCGAATCCACCGAACCCGTAACAATCGCGCTCATCAGTATTCTCCGCGAACCATTTTAACGCCCTTTGGGCACTCCGCGTACCTTTGCGACCTCTGCGCCTCTGCGTTATCTTTTTCCTTCCTTTGGACTGTCAACTGTCGACTATCAACTTCTTCGCAGTACCAGCCCATCCGTCCCCTAGGATTTCCCCCCACAAAACGGTACATTACCCAAAAGCCCATGAGCTACGGCACCCTCCCGTCACGGTTCCTCAACGCCGTCGATTCGCTCCCGAATCCGCGCGCCCAACTCTTCCGCCGCGACACGACTTGGCACCCCATCCCCTCCGCTGAACTTCTCCGCCGCGTCGCCGGCCTCTCCATGGCCCTCGTCGAACTCGGCGTCAAACCAGGCGACCGCGTCGCCGTCTTCGCCACTAATCGTCCCGAGTGGCACACCGCCGACTTCGCCATCACCGGCGCAGGCGGCATCACGGTCCCGATCTATTTCAACGAATCCTCTGACCGGATGACCTACATCCTCAATCATTCGGCCGCCAAAGTAATCGTCGTTGCCGGCGCCCAGCAACTCGAAAGACTCCTCGCTGTCCGCGCTGCGGCCCCTGAACTCGACCACATCATCGTCGCCGACGGCGGCACCAACATCCCCAACGAGTGCCTCCAATACGAAACGCTCATCGCCTCCGCCGGAGGTGCCGAAGTCGCTTCGTATCGCCTCCGCGCCGGACAAGTTCTCCCCGGCCAACTCGCGTCGATCATTTACACCTCGGGGACCACCGGTGAGCCCAAAGGCGTGATGCTCACGCACACCAACATCTGCTCCAACATCACCGATTCCTGCGTCACGGCCGACATGAACGCCGGCCTCGACAGCACGCTCTCCTTTCTCCCGCTTGCACATATCTACGGCCGCACCATGGATTACGTCATGCTCTGCGCGGGCATCTCCATCGCCTACGTCGAGGACGTCAACGAACTCTCCAAAATTCTTCTCGAAATTAAGCCGACCATCCTCGCCGCGGTTCCGCGCGTTTTCGAGAAGATGTACGCGCGCATCCTCGAAAAGGGATCGAAAAACACCGGCATCAAGCGCAAGCTTTTCGATTGGGGAATGAGCGTCGCGAAGCGCACCGCAAAGTGGCGCTGCGGCACCGGCTCAGCGAGTCCTTTGTTGAAACTCCAGTGGGCCGTCGCCGACAAACTCGTTTACTCGAAAATTCGACAAGGCACCGGCGGCAATCTCCGCATCGTCTTCTCCGGGGGTGCGCCGCTCTCTCGTGACCTCGCCGAATTTTTCTGGTCCATTGGCATCAACATCTACCAAGGCTACGGTCTCACCGAGACTTCGCCGGTGCTCACTTCAAACTATCCGAAAAATCGCGTCGGCAGCTCAGGCAAACCCATCGCCAATGTTTTGATTTCGATCGCGCCTGACGGCGAAATTCTCGCCAAAGGCCCGTGTGTCATGCAGGGCTACTACCGTAGCCCCGACGCCACACGCGAAGTTCTCAACGAAGACGGCTGGTTCCACACCGGCGACATCGGC
>DATAMU010000998.1:0-6257 GCA_036266605.1 Candidatus Acidiferrum sp.
CCCCCACCTAACATCCGCTTGAGCATGATCATTTCGACTTCAGTGGCCTACTTAGTGAGGAGAGAGAGCGAAGAACCAATTAAGAAGCTCGATTCGATACTCGCCGAGGTCGTGCCCACGATCGAAAAGGTATACGCACTATGGACTTCAACTCCGGTCAATGACATCGGCATTCGAACAACGATGGACGACCGTACGGCCGAATACACCGGAGTTCTGCTCGCTCACTGGAAAACGTTGCGTCCGCAACTACTTCCGCTGGTTAGAGGAGGTAATCTCGCCGACTAGCGAACGTTGATTCGAACTCTCGCAGTCTTGTTCATATTGTTGTGGAAGTTGGAATGGTGCCGGGGGCCAGAATCGAACTGGCTACGCCCGCCTTTTCAGGGCGGCGCTCTACCAGTGAGCTACCCCGGCACGCTGGAGTCTGTTAATTTTAGGGGTGACCGCATCGAGTGTCAATCCGACTGCGCAGATTTTCGTTGGCCATTCCTCCCAAACGCGACCGAAATAAATCACTCAAGCGATCTTCGCACGCAAAGAAGGCAACGAAGTCTCTTCCAGAAAACGATCACGAGACGCATGCGGCGCCTATTGTCGATGCAGAGAGATCGTCGTCAACTTCCGCCGGGCATAGGCGCAAGCCGGCACTGAAGTCCACGGCGCGAGTTGATGCCAGCGAGGAAACCGCCGAGCATGGGATTGGAGATACTGCCAGTGCGAGACGAAGCGCATCGCTGACGATCTTTACGGTTGGGCACTCGACGCATCCGATCGATGAGTTCATCGCGATACTGAAAAACTACGGAATTGAGCAACTCGCCGACGTACGCACCGTGCCGAAGTCGCGGCATGTGCCGCAGTACAATTCCGACGCGCTCGCAGCCTCACTCGGCGAGCAGGGAATCGCCTACGTTCATATGAAAGCGCTCGGCGGATTGCGACACGCCAAGAAAGATTCCGTCAATTCAGGCTGGCGCAACGCTTCGTTTCGCGGTTACGCCGACTACATGGCAACCGACGAATTTGCGCAGGGAGTCGATCGACTCATCGATCTTGCGAAAGTGAAGCGCACGGTCATCATGTGCGCGGAAGCGGTGCCCTGGCGGTGCCACCGCTCGTTGATTGGCGACGCGTTGCTGGCGCGAGGAATCGCGGCGGAAGACATCATGAGCGCAACGTCATGCCGTCCGCACAAGCTAACGGAGTTCGCCAGGGTCGATGGGCAGCAGATCACGTATCCACCCGACAAAAACCTTGATCTCTTCCCAGAGACAGAGAGCGCGTTGGAGTAGGTTCGCTCGCGAACTATTCGCGGCGGCTTTCGTCGAATTCTTGCATCCAGTCGCGGCCTTTCAGTAGCTCGCGCGGTCGCGTGCCATCGGGAGGACCGACAATTCCGTCTCGCTCCATCAAATCGATCAGGTGTGCGGCGCGGCCGTAGCCAATGCGCAGACGCCGCTGCAACGTGGAGGTAGAAGCGCGTCCGGCCTCGCAGACGACGCGAACGGCATCCTGAAACAATTCGTCATCGGCATCGCTGCCTTCGGCCGCGTCGCTGCCCCCACCAGTGCCGGGAATGGGCTTGCCGTTTTCATCCTTCGGCGCCTCGAGCAGTTGCTCGTTGTATTTCGCTTGCGCTTGCGAACGCCAGAAATCGCAGACGGCGACGATTTCGTCTTCGCTGACCATCGGCCCGTGAATGCGGTGTAAACGTGATGAACCGGCCGGCAAATAAAGCATGTCGCCTTTGCCGAGCAGCGATTCGGAACCGTTGGAGTCCAAAATCGTGCGCGAGTCGATCTTGCTGGCCACGCGGAACGAGATGCGGGCAGGGAAGTTCGCCTTGATCAAACCGGTGATGACGTCCACCGACGGGCGCTGCGTCGCAAGAATCAAGTGAATGCCGACCGCGCGCGCCATCTGCGCCAAGCGCGTGATCGACTCTTCGACGTTATTCGTATCGACCATCATGAGGTCGGCCAACTCGTCAATCACGATCACGAGGTAGGGAAGCGGCTTGTGCTCCGATTCTTCAACATTCTCAAAGAGCGAGAGCGATTCCTTCTTCTGGAACGTGCGGTTGTACTGCTCGATGTTGCGCACGCCCTTTTGCGCGAGCAGTTTCAACCGGTTTTCCATTTCGCGCGTCGCATTGCGCAAAACGTTCGACGCCACCTTCGGGTCGGTCACGACCGGTGCGATCAGGTGCGGAATGTTTTCGTACAAATTCAATTCGAGGCGCTTCGGATCGACAAGCACCATCTTTACATCGTCAGGGGACGCCTTGTAGAGAATCGACATCATCAGCGAGTTGATGAAGACGCTCTTACCGGTGCCTGTGGAACCCGCGATGAGCAAGTGCGGCATCGCGGCGAGATCGGCTACACGAATGCGCCCATGCAGGTCGCGTCCCATCGCCAGCGTAAGCTTGCTCGGCGAATTGAAAAATTCCGGAGCTTCGACGATTTCGCGCAGCGCGATCGTCTGGCGATTGACGTTGGGAACTTCGATGCCGATCGTCGATTTGCCTGGAATGCGCTCGATCAGAATCGATTCGGCCTGTAACGCAAGGCACAAATCTTCCGTTAGGCCCAGGACACGGTTGTACTTGATGCCGGCTTCCGGCTTGAACTCGAACGTTGTAACGACCGGACCAGGGTTGATCTGCGTCACGCGCCCCTGAACATCGAACTCCGCGAATTTTTCTTCGATCGCGCGGGCGCGCATCTTCAATTCGTCTTCGTCGATCTTCTGGCTGCGCTCGCCTTCGCGCATCATGTTGACCGGCGGCAACTTGTAGTTTGTCGCCCCGGCCTTCGCAATTTTTGCGTCCGCGGATTTCTTCGCGGTCGCTTCGGCAGGCTTGTCATCTTTCATGAAGAAAATCGGAGCCTTGTGTACATCACCCGAATCCGATTCGTCGCTCTGCTTTTCTTTCTTGCCGCCGTCGCGAGACTTGGATTCCTTTGAACGACCGAAAATATCCGTCTGGTCTTGCAGATGAATCGTCTTCGCTTCTTCCTCTTCTTCGTCCGCAACGGCCGTAGCCTTGCCGCCGCGTCCGTCGCGCGCATTCTCAACTTGTTTGCCGGTCGCCTGGTTCACCGCTTTGCGACCCGAAGTGCGCGTCTCTTGCAGACGCCGGCGCATGCGATCGTCTTCCCGAGAATCACGCCATTCGTGCCAGCGAGCCTGCACGCGCGACAGCACATTCAGCCTCGCAACTCCACCGAGCGGAGAATTCGCCGCCCATTCATGTGCGCCTGTAAACGAGAAACTCGTCGTCATGAAGAGCGCGGTGATGAGAATCGCGATGACGAGCAGGTTCGCTCCCCACATGTTGAAGCCATAGCGCAGCTCATTGGCAATGACGCTGCCGACCAAGCCGCCCGGAGGAACCGCACCGCGAATCGCGGGCAGACTCCACAGGCAGAGTAGGCAAGGAAGCGAGAGCAATAGAAGGATGTAGCCGATCGCGGTCGCAATCTGCGATTCAATGGTGCGACTGCGGAACCAGCGCATTCCGACCACCAACAACGCTACCGGGAGCAGAAACGCGGCAAAGCCGAAGATCTGGAAAAGAAAGTCCGCGGTATATGCGCCGACGGGCCCAATCCAATTTCTCGCGACGGAGCCGGAGGCGGGTCCGCTGACATTGAGCGAAATGTCCGAAGGCTGGTACGTCAAAAGCGCAAGGCCGCTCAGAATGGCTAGGACGATGCACAAAAATCCGATCAGCTCGTTGAGCCGTTTGTTGTCGGTAGGTGTCAGGAAGCGCACGAATTTCTCCTCAGCATTGGGGAAGGCTGAGCGGAGGCGAGCACGTCGGCGCTAGCTCGTGCTGCCGGGGATGACCTCGCAAATATATCAAATAAGAGCAACGGGGACCAATCTTTTGCCGTGTTGTTTCCATCGCGGTTGCTGCCGCACTTGAGCATTTTCAGTGCGAATCGAGCGCTCCGCCGGGATGCGAGCCCGCAGACTCAGCCAATCATGTGGGCGGCCCAAGCGAGAACAAGCAGGCCGACGACGATGCGGTAGATAGCAAAGGGGACGAAGCCGTGTTTTTTCACCCAGGCCAGAAACCAAGCGACAGCGGCGTAGGCGACGATGAAAGAAACGACGAAGCCGATGGCGAGCACGACCCAGCCATGCGGGTCGATGTGGGTGACTCCGATCGCGTTTTCTCCCTTGCCTCGCACGGATTTCAGGAGATCGTAAAGCGTGGCGACGGTCATCGTCGGGATCGACAGGAAAAATGAAAAGTCGAGAGCGGATGAGCGAGACATGCCAGCGAGCTGGCCGCCGGTGATCGTGGACATGGAGCGCGAAGTTCCGGGAAAGACGGCGGAGAAAATTTGGCAGAAGCCGATCCAGATGGCTTGGCCGAGACTCATGTCTTCCATGCGCCAGGTGCGAATCAACGAGCCGGGTGCGTTCGGGCCTGCGGCTTCTGATTTCGATTTCGCAGCATCGACGACCCACATCACGATCCCGCCGATCAAGAGCGACGAGCCCATGATGTAGAGACTTTCGAGGTGCTTGCCGATGATTTTGGTCATCAGGAAGGCTGGGAGGGCCGTCACCACGAACGCGACGCAGGTGAGGCCGAGCGGATGCGTGAGTAGGGTTCGATCGCCGCGTTCGCCTTGGGGGAAGGTCGAGAAGAATTTGGCGATGCGCTCACGGAAATAGATCGGCAGGACGAGGATGGCGCCGAGCTGGATGAAGATCGTATACATCTTCCAGTAGCCGCTGCCGAGGTCAATGTGGAGCAGTGCCTCCGACAAGCGGAGGTGGGCGGTCGAGCTAACCGGCAGGAACTCGGTGAGACCCTCGACGATGCCGAGAAGGATGGAGATTACGTAGTCGCTCAAGCGATGGCTCCTGAGAAAGAGTGGTGAACGGGTGATTCCAAAATGGGACTGTTACCTTTATATCCGGCGGGCGGGCCGGCGAGACTTTGGGCGTCGCTGCAAGCAGTGGGACGCGATGGATATCGTTGGATCCGAACGGCTTGAATACCATAGCCGCGGTGCGAGCGGAAGGCAACTTTGGTGGCGGGGAGAGGTGTTGTTTTGATGAGGATGGGGCGCGAGTGGAACTTGGCCCGGTGGGGGTTCCAAAATGGGACGAAAGGGGCACCCCCCCCTATATTTTTGAAAGAGTGCGGAAGTGGCTTGGAATCAGCGTGTTGTGGGAATACGGAAAATGGGAGTGTGCAGGCAGTTGAAACGAAAGGATTTGCGGGAGGGCGTGCTTCGAAGTTAGTAGGTAAATTCACGAAGCAGGATAACATGGAAGAGAGTACTTGTCAATAACGATTTGTGGGATGGTAATTCGAACGGGTCATTCGAATCTTGTGCGTCAGGCTTGTTTCCCTTGCAGCTTCGGTTTGTCGCATGGGTCTCGGTTGAGAAAAATCGAACACCAAGAGCCCACCCTCACAAACCGAGGGTGGGGCACCCGAGCCGTTTCGACGATTGCGAGCGATGGGTTGGACAGCGAGGGACGGCGGCGCGTCCCACAAAGTCTCGGCGCGAGCATGTTATCCTCGGCTGCGGACCCTATGACTGACAACAAGCGTGAGACGATTCAGAAGGTATTGGCTCGGAACAAAGAGTTTGCGCTCAACTATGACGCGGCGACGCTGTCTCCGCAGCCGCAAATGCGGCTGGTGGTGATCGCGTGCATGGATACGCGTATTACGCTGGCAGCGCTGGGGCTCAAGCCGCAGGATGCGCACTTCATTCGAAACGCGGGCGGGATTGTTACGGACGATGTGCTGCGTTCGTTGCTCGTTTCCCATTATTTTCTGGGGACGAATGAGGTGATGGTGATCAACCACACCGATTGCGGGCTGATGAAGGCTAGCGAAGACGAAATGCATCGTCGTATCGAGCAGGAAGCGGGGGTGGCGGCGAGTTCACCGGTTCGGTTTTATGCGTTTAGTGATGTTGAGAAAAACGTGCGAGAGCAATTGGAGAAATTGAATGCGCATAGTTGGGTACGCGAGGAACTGACGATTCGTGGGTTTGTGTTTGATGTGCATTCGGGGAAGCTGAAGGAAGTCGTTCCTGCGGGATAGAAGCGGACTTCGTTTGAGCAGTAAGAGCTCAACACAGACCCGTGGCGAGTCACCTTCCGTGCTGGTTGAGTTATCGGTATGAAGGGAATTGCACGTCGCCGGATCGACCAATTGAAACACGTCTTTGGGACACCTGCCACTATCTTACGGCCAATTTAATACATTC
>DATAMU010000999.1:0-2426 GCA_036266605.1 Candidatus Acidiferrum sp.
CACTCGATCGTATCTTCCTTGCGTTCCATGCCTTGATACAACATCGCCCACGCATAGGTGGAAATGTAAGTTCCGCTGGGCGCCAGCAGAAATTCCTGCAAGATTTCGCGCGCCTGCTCGGTTTTTCCGGATTGGGCGTACGCGTAAGCCAGTTCCGCTTTGCGGCTCATGTCGCTGGGCGAGAGCGACACCGTGTTTCGAAATTCCGCGATCGCCTGGTAATACATTTTTTTCTGCAGGTACGCCTGCCCAAGATAGCCATGCGCCACCACGAATCCCGGGTCGAGCCGCAGAGTCGCCTTTTCCGCTTCGATGGCATGATCGGGATCGCCCGCGAGGTAGTAGCACCAGCCGACATTCGCATTGATGATCAGCGAACGCGGGTCGATGTCGCGCGCCAGTTTGATCTCGGTGATCGATTCCTGCCGTCGTCCCGTGGCGGCGAGCGTGAGCGCATACCAGTGAATCGCGGTTGCGTAGCCGGGATTCAGCGCGATCGCGCGCTGAAATTCGCTCTCAACGCCATCCCATTCGAGGTGATAGAAGCGGATCGCCGCGAGCGCTGCGTGAGCTTCCGCGAGCTGGTCGTCGAGTTCCATTGCCTTCTGCGCCGCCGCCTTCGCTTCAGGGATCACCTCGGAGGGCGGACGAATCTGATACGTATCCGTGTTCAGCAACCCGTCGGCCAGGCCGGCCCAAGCCGCCGCATAGGTTGGATCGGCTGCGATCGCTTCGCGATAAAAACGCACCGCGGCCAGAATTCCTTCCGGCGTGCGCTTCTCGATTTCAAAACGCCCCTTGAGGTATGCCTCATAGGCCTTCGGCACGATCGGCCGGTGACTCGCGAGTTGAGCGGCCTCCGGCTCCGACAGCTCCACCTGGATTCCGCGCGCAACCGCGGTCGCGACGTCGCTTTGCAACGCAATCACGTCGGTGAAATCGCGCTCGTAGCTGTCGGTCCACAGGCTGCGCTCGGTCGATGTCTGAATGAGTTTTGCGGAGATGCGTACGCGTCCTTGCGACCGCAAGACCGATCCTTCGACAACAGCATCCACATTTAAATCGCGCGCGATGTCTGCGAGCGACTTCTTGGTGTTTTTGTATTGCATCATCGAAGTGCGCGAAATCACGCGCAATTTTCGGATATGCGAAAGCTCGGTGATCAGCGCGTCCGTCATTCCATCCGCAAAGTATTCCTGAGAAGGGTCGCCCGACAGATTGTCCAGCGGCAGGACTGCGACCGACTGGATCGCCCCCGGCGCCATGGCGGCGCGACGCTGCCGCTTCTGCACGAACCAAACTCCACCCGCGATCAGACCTACAACCGCGACGAAAACGCCCACGCCAAGCCACAAGCGTTTGTGCGCCCGATCCGACCGTTGTTCCGTTTCGTGGAGCGCCAGCGTCGCAAACGGAATTCGTTCCGATCGTGACGCCGTCGCAGCAGCTTCCAGCGCCGCGCGCACCTCGCCGCCCGAGCGATACCGCTGCGACGGATCCTTGTCGAGGCATTTTTCAATCACGGCTTGCAGCACCGGTGGCACGGGCGGCACGATCGGCGGCAGCGGCTCGCGCAAAATCGAAGCGCTCAATTCGTAGGCAGTGCTCCCGCGAAACGGCCGCTTGCCCGTCGCCATTTCATACAGCACCACGCCGAGCGCCCACACATCGCTGCGCGAATCGGCTTCCATCCCCCGCAGTTGTTCCGGCGCCATGTACGCGAGCGTTCCCGTCACCGCGTGCTGGTCGTCCCAGTCACCATCAAACCTTGTCGTATCTTCCCCAACTCCAGGCTCAACTACGCGTTGCGATAACCCAAAATCCAAAAGCTTCAATCGCCCCGACGGCGTAATCCAAACATTGCCCGATTTTAAATCGCGATGAACGATCCCGCGTTCGTGAGCATGGGCCAGCGCATCCGCCAACTGCGTTCCGTAGCGGACGACGACATCTGCCGAGAGCGGCCCGGTGAGCACTTCCTGCACCAGCGAATGGCCTTCGACAAACTCCATCGCGATGTAGGGCTGACCGTCGTCCTCGCCCACTTCGTAAATTGTGCAAATGTTGGGGTGATTCAGAGCGGAGATCGTCTGCGCCTCGCGCAGCACTTTTTCGCGAGCCTGCGGATCTTTTTCCAGCCGGTCAAGCGTCAAAAACTTCAGCGCGACGTCGCGCTTGAGCGTCAAGTCGTGCGCGCGGTACACGACGCCCATCCCGCCTTCGCCCAGTTTTTCAGTAATGGAGTAGTGGGAGATCGCTCGCCCAATCATGCGTCACTTCGTGCGCCCGAGTTGAACACAGCATTAGATTACAGGCAAGTGTGGCCATGCGGTGAAATTCCGCTATGAGCGATTCGTGAAATGAGTGGAAGGGCGATAGCAGCGCATTCGTGCAAATTGGAGCCAAAGACGCGCCAAAACGCTAAG
>DATAMU010001000.1:0-2141 GCA_036266605.1 Candidatus Acidiferrum sp.
CCCTGCGACGGAGACCGTTGTGTCGCACCGGCGCGCTCGCTCTAGCTGTACAGCGCCTGAAGAATCGCCTTCTGCGCATACATGCGATTCTCCGACTGATCGAGCACGACCGACTGCGGCCCGTCCAGAATTTCGGCGGTAACTTCGTGCCCGCGGTGCGCCGGCAAGCAGTGCATGAACACCGCATCCGGCGCGGCAAGCGCCATGAGCTCGCGATTCACTTGATACGGTGCAAATACCGCATCGCGCACCTTCTGCTGCGCTTCAAAACCCATGCTCGTCCACGAGTCGGTATAGACGCCCTGGGCGCCCGCCACCGCTTCGCGCGGATCGGTGAAGAGTTCGATCTTCGCTTTCGTCTCGCGCGCAACGCGCTTCGTATCGGCGAGCACTTCCGGCTCCGGTTTGTAATCCGCTGGAGTCGCGACACGCAGACTTACGCCGAGCCGCCCCGCCAGAAAAATCAGCGAATGGCAAACGTTGTTGCCATCACCGACGTACGCCAGCTTGAGCCCACGCAAGTCTCCAAATTTTTCCTGTAGCGTCAGAAAATCCGCCAGCGCCTGGCACGGATGAAAGCGATCCGACAGCGCATTGATCACCGGAATGTTCGCGTTGGCCGCCATCTCTTCCAGCACGCGCTGTTCGTACACGCGCGCCACAATGCCTTGCACCCAGCGCTCGAGGTTGCGCGCCACGTCCGCGATCGATTCGCGCTCGCCCAACCGCGCCTGCGTCTGATCGAGAAAAACGACCGAGCCGCCCATGCTCTGAATTCCGACTTCAAACGTGACGCGCGTACGCAGCGACGGCTTCTCAAAAATCATCGCCAGCGTCTTGCCGCGCAGCGTCTTGGCATATCGCTCGGGATGCGCTTTCACGTCAGCGGCCATGGCCAGGAGTTCGCGCGTTTGCGCGGCGCCCCATTCCGCTCCGGTGAGCAGATCGTTGACGAGCAATACAGGTGCTGTGAGGGTTGCGGTGGACATTTTCTAGTTTTTACCTCGGTGATTCAACGCGCGGCGGAATGCGCCAGGCGCGGTGAGCTTTCAGATTTCTTCGCGGCGGGATTCGATTCCGCTTTTGAAGACGATACAGAAACGAGAACAGATTCAAACAGCTTGAGAAAATCGCGCACCTGCGCCTTGGTGACGATGTACGGCGGCAGGAGGCGAAGAGTGAAGTCATGCGTGCAATTCATCAGCAGCCCGCGCTTGGTGGCTTCGGCGACGAACGGCGCGCCTTCGATCGACAATTCGACGCCGATCATCAGCCCTTCACCGCGCACTTCGCGGATGAAATCGAATTTCTTGCCGAGCGCCGTCAAACCCTCACGCAGCTCCGTACCGCGAGCCCGCACATTTTCGAGTAGTTTTTCTCTCTCGATGATATTGAGAAATTCGAGCGCCGTCGCGCAAACCAGCGGACCACCACCGAACGTCGAGCCATGCAATCCCGGGCTGATCTTCGCCGCGACCGCATCGGAGGCGAGAATCGCGCCCAGCGGCAACCCCGCTGCAAGAGGCTTCGCAATTACCACAATGTCTGGCTGCGACGTAAATTTCTGATACCCGAAGTAGCGCCCCGTACGCCCCAGCCCACACTGAATCTCGTCCGCAATCAAGACCGCGCCTTTTTCTAACGTCAGAGCCCGCGCACGATTCCAGAACGCTTCGCTGACCGGATGAATCCCGCCCTCGCCCTGAATCGGCTCGAGAATCACCGCGCAAACCGTATCGTCGAATTTCGATTCCAGATCGCGTACATCATTGAACTTCACAAACTCAATCCCCGGCACGAGCGGCGCAAACGGTAACCGGTATTTCTCCGTCGAAGTCGCGCTCACCGCGCCAAACGTGCGCCCATGAAACGAATTTGTCATCGCCAGCACGCGATGTTTCTTCGCCGGCGAATTCGGCGCTTCGTCGGCCGAACGCCCATACAAACGCGCCAACTTCAGCGCGCCCTCGATCGCTTCCGACCCGCTGTTCGAGAAAAACACATGATCCATTCCCGACCACTGCGACAATTTTTCCGCCAGCGGGCCCTGAAATGGATGGTGATAAAGATTGGAAAAGTGAATCGCCCGCGCAGCTTCGCGCCGAATCGTCTTCACGATGCGCGGATGCGCATGCCCCAGA
>DATAMU010001001.1:0-3505 GCA_036266605.1 Candidatus Acidiferrum sp.
CCGAAGTATTCTGGTCACCGGATTCCTCGAAACTGCTGACCTATCGCATGGATACGCGGTCTGCGGGACGCTTTACGAATTTACAGTTTGTTCCGCCCGGCCAGCTTCGGCCGAAGGCGTTCACCGTTGTTTATCCGTTGCCCGGCGAAGTCTTGCCCAAGGCGCAACCAATCCTTTTCGACCTGCAAAAGGAGAAGCGCATCGACATCAAGGTCGATCCGATTGAAATGCAGTTCCAGGGCGGTCCCGACTTTGAATGGTTTCCGGACAGCAAGAGCTTCTACTATCGCGCCGAAGATCGCGGCGAAAAGAGCATCGAAGTCCGCGTCGTCGATTCCGAAACGGGAGAGGCTCGATCCCTGCTTCGCGAAACGGCCAAGAACTACGTCGATCCTGGCGAGACCTTCCTCAGGTTTCTACACGAGTCGCATGAGTTCATCTGGTCGTCGGAACGCGACGGCTGGAATCACCTCTTTCTCTATGACCTGAAGACCGGCGCGCTGAAGAACCAAATCACCCAAGGTCCGTGGGTCGTGCGCGAAATTGTCGATATCGACGAGAAGGCGCGGAAAATTTATTTTCTGGCTGGCGGTCGCGAAAAATCTGAAGACCCCTATCTGACGCACCTGTATTCAGTTGGGCTCGACGGGAAAAATCTCACTCTGCTCACGCCCGAAAATGCGGATCACGTCGTTAGCATCTCGCCCAATCACACACAGTTCGTGGACAATTCATCGCGCGCCGACCTGCCCACGCAATCGACTCTTCGCAATCTTAAGGATGGCTCGCAAGTCCGAGTGCTGGAACAAAGCGACGTCGCCGAACTCCAAAAGAACAGGTGGAAATTTGCGGAACCTTTCCATGGCAAAGCGGCCGATGGAACTACCGATCTGTACGGCCTGATCTGGCGTCCTTCCAATTTCGATCCATCGAAAAAATATCCGATCGTCGAAATGGTTTACACGGGACCGCAAGGCTTCTTCGTCCCGAAAACATTTAGCGGAACATTGCGAGTCCAACAGCAAACAATCGCCGAACTGGGCTTCATCACGGTGATGGTAGATGGGCGCGGCACCACGGGCCGCTCGCGAGCCTTCCACGAGTTTTCTTATCGCAATCTCGGCGGATCATTCGAAGACCACGTCGCGATGATCAAGCAGATGGCGGCCCAATATCCGCACATGGACATCGACCGCGTCGGCATCTACGGCACTTCAGCCGGCGGCTACGGAGCGGCCCACGCAATGTTGGCTTTTCCCGATTTCTACAAAGTCGGCGTTTCGATCTCTGGCGATCACGACGCGAGGCTCGACAAAGCCTGGTGGAACGAACTTTATCAAGGATATCCGGTCGGTTCCGACTACGCCGAGCAGTCAAACGTAACCATGGCGGATCGTCTGAAAGGCCATCTCCTCCTCGTTCACGGCGACATCGACGACAATGTCCACGTTGTCGAGACCATGCGCTTCGCCGATGCTCTGATGAAAGCGAACAAAAATTTCGACATGCTTATCGTTCCCAACATGTACCACGGCGAGGGCGGCAACTTGTATCTCGTGCGCCGCCGATGGGACTACTTCGTCCAGAATTTGTTGGGAGTTACGCCGCCACCCGGCTACGAAATTCACGAAGATCGCGAAAACCTGCCGCGTCGCCAACGTTGATCGTAGATCCGCAATCGACCGAACGATTCGTGAAAGTAGAGCCGGGAAGACCGCGTCCGCTAAATCTTCACTTCGACTTTCGCGCCTCGAAACTCAACGCTCTTCTTTTCGTCTCCGGCCCGAACCTCAAAGTTCTTGGCTCCGCTCAACATCTTTGAACCGTGCTCCAGACTCATCGTCAATACACCCGCCGAATCTTTCCAATCGAGCCGCACGCCCATCCATTCGCCCTTCCGATGACGAAACGAAGCTCCGTCGTCCTCATACAACAAAAACGAGCCATCGCTTCCCGGATAAACCGTGAGCGTCGTCGGCTGATCGACGCGCTCCGTCACGAACTGTTTCACCGGTCCCATCGGCAAAATAGCGCCTTCTCGAACATAAAGCGGCATCGTCTCCAGATCGACGGGGCGTTCGATTTCACGACCGCCTTGCACCCGCTCGTTCGTCCAGAAATCAAACCAGCCGCCCTTCGGCAGATATACGCGTCGTGAAGTCGCGCCCTTCTCGACGACGGGCGCCACCAAAACATCTCGTCCCCACAAATATTCATCGTCGCGCGCGACCGCCGCGGCGTCATCCGGATGGTGAATCCACAACGCCCGCATCACTGGCAACCCACTCAAAGCACTGTCGCGTACCGCCGAATACAAATACGGGAGCATCCTGTACCGCAGCTCGAGATATTTCCGGCAGATGGGCTCGACCGTTGTGTTGTGCAATTCACTCGGGTCTGGCGTCGCCGCGCCATCATAGTTGCGCACCTCGACCGGACTCGCGTCGCCAAGATTCCAGCCCCACGGAAGCCTCAATTTCCATGTACGCCCGTGGCTGCGGAACAACGGACAAAACGCCCCAAACTGAAACCATCGCAAATACAATTCCGCTGTGAATTCTTTCGTTGGCACAAATCCGCCAATATCCGTGCCCCACAGTGGAATTCCCGTCAGCCCCGTATTCACCGCGATTGGAATGTGCGTCTTCAGCGTTTCCCACGTCGAATACACATCGCCCGACCACAAAAACGACGCGTACCTCTGCATCCCCGCGTATCCATTGCGATGTAATGCATACGGTCGCTCGTTCGGCCGGTCGATCTGGGGCCCCTCCCAATACATTCGATTGCGCGTCAGCCTCGACGCGATATCGAGCGGATCGCCTTCGTCCGGCCACCAGCCGTCCACGCCTAACGCAAAATCTTTTCGGTGCGCGTCCCAGTGGCAACTTGCGCGCGTTTCGTCGTAACGCGCCACATCGCACGCATCGTGCGCCGATCCCTCCAGCTTGTCTGACAAGATCACCACATGTACGACCGCGCGAAAATTCTGCGCATGCAATTCGTCCAGCGCGCGCTTCGGATCCGGGAACACCCGATCGTTCCACACAAACGATCCGTTCTCCGTATTCCATCCCGACGGGCAAAATCCCGTCCCGAGATAAATCAGCGCATCGCACGGCAATTTCTTTTCGCGAAATGTCTTCGCCTCGCCGAGAACCTCTTCTTCGCTCGCCAGCGTCCGATGCGATTGTTGATAGCCAAGACTCCACAGCGGCGGCATTTCCGGATGCCCCGTCAGCCGCGCATATTCCGCCAAAATCGTCGCCGGTTCCTTCGACGCCACTACAAAAATATCGAGAGGCAACAAGGCGTCAGCCTTCTTCGCTTGAAACTTTCCTCTCGCCGCCGTCAGATCGAACGTCCCAAATGGTTGATGGAAATAGATCGCCCATCCGCTCGTTCCCACCAGCCACGGAATCGGCACGCGACCACCATGAGTCGCCAGGCGATAGCCGCCCTGCCCGCTCACCATTTTGTCGATCGACCCGCGCCGATCGAACTG
>DATAMU010001002.1:0-5193 GCA_036266605.1 Candidatus Acidiferrum sp.
CCGAGAAGCAGGGCATCCGCCTCGTCGACGTCTACCTCATCCAGACGCCAAAAGGCGAATACCTCGCCGCCAAGCACACCAAGCGTGGCCGCACCGCCGAGCAAATCCTCGCCGAGCTCCTCCCGCGCGCGATTCACGACCTAACCTGGCCCCGCACCATGACTTGGACCGGCCTCGACGGCGCCCGTTTCATCCGTCCCATCCGCTGGATCGTCGCCACGCTCAACGGAAAGCCCTTCCATTTCACATTCGGCGGCATCTCCGCCGGTAATGTCACGCGCGGCCACCGCTTTCTCGGCTCCAGCGCCATCACCGTCACCACCTTCGCCGACTACGAAAAGAAGCTCCGCGCCAACGGAGTCATCGTCAAACCCGCCGATCGCCGCGCCAAAATCGAAAGGGAGCTCGCTGCCACCACCAAGCGCAACGGCTACAAGCTTCACCACGACCCCGAACTCCTGAAGCTCGTGGTTTACTTGAATGAATTTCCATCAGTACTTGAAGGCAGCTTCGACGAAAAGTTTCTCAGCTTGCCCGACGAGATCCTCATTACCGTCATGCGCGACCACCAGAAGTACTTCGCGCTCGAAAATAAGCGTGGGGAACTCGCGCCCAACTTCCTCGCCGTCATCAATCTTGCCAAAGACACCAAGGGCCACGTCGCCGCCGGCCATGAACGCGTTCTTCGCGCACGCTTCGCTGACGCCGAATTTTTCTGGGCATCCGATCAAAAATGTCGGCTCGCCGACTATCTCCCCAAGCTCGCCAAAGTCACCTACGAGTCTCGCCTTGGCAGTTACGCCGACAAAGTCGAGCGTATTCGCGACGTTTCCCGCTGGTTGATCGAGCATTGGACCAGTCTGGGTGCCGCAAATGCCCATGTCGCTGACGCCGATCGCGCCGCCGAACTCGCCAAATGCGATCTAGCCTGCGAAATGGTTCGCGAATTCACCGAACTACAAGGCATCGTCGGCGGTCTTTACGCTCGCGCACAAGGCGAATCCGCCGACGTCGCCGACGCCGTCTACGATCACTATCGCCCCGTCGGCCTCGACGATCCAATCCCGCGCAATGTCATCGGCCGCGCCGTCTCCATCGCCGATAAACTCGATTCCATCGTCGGTTGTTTCGCTGTTGGCGTCGTTCCTACGGGCTCAAGCGATCCCTACGCTCTCCGTCGAGCCGCTCTCGGCATAGTTAAAGTGATACTCGATAGCAAACTTCCACTCGCGCTTCACGACGCAGTCGGCACATCGGCTAAAGCATTACTCAACCATCCACCAAAACTTTCAGTGCCATCCGCACAAGAATCTCAAGCGCTGGATTTCATTCTCGATCGCGCCAAATATGTCTTCCGCGAAAAGTACAATTTCGCCTACGATGAAGTGAACGCCGTCTTCCGTAGCGGCGTGGACGATCTCATCGACGCCAAGCGTCGCCTCGAAGCCCTGAAAAACGTCCGTAAGTCCAAAAACTTCGAGCCGCTTGCCGTCTCATTCAAGCGCATCCGCAAGATCATCGAAAAAGCGAATCTGAAGAGCGCCGTCAGCGTCAACCCGGAACTCTTCGAAAACGACGCCGAACGCGAACTTTTCAAATCCGGCAGGGAAGCCGCTACCCGCGTCCAGGCAGAGAAACGCACCGGCCACTATGATCGCGCCCTCGACCAGATCGCCGGCTTGCGCAAGTCCATCGACCGCTTCTTCGAAGAGGTCATGGTGATGGCCGAAAACGAGTCCGTACGTAATAATCGTCTCGCACTGCTCTCTGAGTTGCTCCGCGAGTTCACAACCATCGCCGACTTCTCCGAGATCGGAGCCGACGAAAAATAAATGTTTTACTTTAGATGTCGAATCGACTCGTCGACACGCCGACAACTGAAGCACCACTTGAGCAACGGGCCGTCACGCGACGGAACCGTTACGCTCTTGAACAACACGATTTTCAGGCTTCATCTGAAACTTAAACTGAATGCGAGGACAAAGTGACAAAGTGGGTTTATTTCTTTGGCGCAGGTAAAGCAGAAGGCGACGCTTCGTGGCGTGACCTTCTAGGAGGCAAGGGCGCCGGCTTGGCCGAAATGACCAAGATCGGTCTTCCGGTTCCCGCCGGCTTCACAATCTCAACTGAAGCTTGCGATTATTTCTACAAGAACGGCAAGAAGTACCCCGCCGAACTCAAGAAGCAAGTCGCCGAGAACGTCGCCAAGCTCGAAAAGGTCACCAAAAAGAAGCTCGGCGATGCCAAGAATCCGCTCCTCGTTAGCGTCCGCTCTGGCTCCGCCCGGTCCATGCCCGGCATGATGGAGACAATTCTCAATCTCGGCCTCAACGATAAGTCCGTCGAGGGTCTTGCCAAAAGCGTGAACAATGATCGCTTCGCCTGGGACGCTTACCGCCGCTTCGTCCAAATGTATTCCAGCGTCGTGATGGAGCTTCCCAAGGGCGATCTCGAAGACCGCCTCCACGCAATGAAACACCGCCTCAATATAAAGGACGACACCTCCGTCCCCGCCAGCGGCTGGAAAGAGCTCGTCGGCGAGTACAAGACCTTCTTTAAACAAAAGACAGGCAAGGACTTCCCCGAAGATCCGATCGAGCAACTCTGGGGTGCCGTAGGCGCGGTGTTCGGTTCCTGGATGGCCGAAAAAGCCGTCACCTACCGCCGCGTCGAGAAAATCACCGGACTCCTTGGCACCGCCGTCAACGTCATGCAGATGGTCTTCGGCAACACCGGCGACAATTCCGGTACCGGTGTCTGCTTCACGCGCAACCCCAGCTCCGGCGAAAAGGTCTTCTACGGCGATTACCTCGTCAACGCGCAAGGTGAGGACGTCGTGGCTGGCATCCGCACACCGATGCATCTCACGGAAATGAAACGCATCATGCCCAAGGTTTACGGGCAACTTGAAAAAGTTCGAGTAACACTTGAGAAGCACTTTCACGACATGCAGGACATGGAGTTCACCGTCGAAGACGGCAAGCTCTACATGCTCCAGACCCGCACCGGCAAGCGCACGCCGGCCGCCGCCTTCCAGATGGCCGTCGATATGGCCAACGAGAAGCTCATCTCCAAAGAAGAAGCGATCATGCGCATCAAGCCCGAAGACATTGAGCGTCTCTTCTACCCAGTCATCGACGCCAAGCTCGATAAGAAGACGCTGGAATCGCGCATCCTCGGCACCGGCATCAACGCCGTTCCCGGCGCTGCAGTCGGCAAGGTCGTCTTCAGCGCCCACGAAGCCGAAGAATGGGCCAAGAAGGGCGAGAAGGTCATCCTCGTCCGCCGCGAAACCAGCCCCGAAGATGTCGGCGGTATGGCCGTCGCACAGGGCATCCTCACCGCCACTGGTGGAAAAACCTCTCACGCCGCAGTCGTTGCCCGCGGTTGGGGCAAGTGCTGCATCGTCGGCGCTGAAAAGTTCAACATTGACTATAAGTCGAAGTCGCTGACTGTCGCCGGCAAGACCATCAAGGAAGGCGAGTGGGTCACGCTCGACGGCGGAGAGGGCATCGTCTACTCCGGCCAAATGGATCTCGTCACGCCTGCTTTCCCAGCGGCCTACCAGACGTTGATGAAGTGGGCCGACCAGACTCGTCGCCTCGGTGTCCGCACCAACGCCGACACGCCGCAGGACGCGCGCAAAGCCCGTGAGTTCGGAGCAGAAGGCATCGGCCTCTGCCGCACCGAGCACATGTTCTTCACCGACTTCGAATTCCCGGAGAAGGGCCAGGAGCGTCAGCGCGCTATCCAGGAAATGATTCTGGCCGACAACAAAGAAGCCAGAGTTAAAGCATTGGATAAGCTTCTGCCGTTCCAGCGCCGCGATTTCATCGGCATCTTTAAAGCGATGGATGGGTTCCCGGTCACCATCCGCCTCATTGATCCGCCACTGCACGAATTCGTGCCGCACGAGCGCAAGAAGCAGGAAGAGCTCGCCAAGGACCTCGGTCTCAGCGCCGATGTTGTCGCTCGCCGCGTGGAACAACTCCACGAGTCGAACCCGATGCTCGGCCACCGCGGCTGCCGTCTCGCGATCACCTATCCAGAAATTCTCGAGATGCAGGTGCGCGCCATCATCGAAGCCGCCGTCGAGGTCAAGAAGCAGGGCGTTAAAGTATTACCTGAGATCATGCACCCGCTCACTCTCGACAAGAAGGAGTTCTCGATTCTTGAGGACGCCACGCGTCGCGTCGCTAACGACATCATCAAGAAGTCCGGCACAAAGCTCGATTACATCGTCGGCACCATGATCGAGCTCCCGCGTGCCGCGTTGATGGCCAATGAGATCGCGGAACGCGCCGAGTTCTTCTCCTTTGGCACCAACGACCTCACACAAACCACCATGGGCCTTTCGCGCGATGATGCGGGCCGCTTCCTGCCCGACTACGTGGACGAGAAGAAGGCCGGCGTTTTCGCGGCCGATCCGTTTCAGTCGCTCGATACCAAGGGTGTTGGCATGTTGATCCGTTGGGGCATCGAAAAGGGCCGCAGCAGCCGAGCCAAACTCAAGGTCGGTATCTGCGGTGAGCACGGCGGCGATCTCGACAGCGTGAAGTTCTGTCATCAAGTCGGCATGGATTACGTCAGCGCCTCGCCGTACCGCGTGCCCATCTCACGCCTCGGCGCAGCTCAAGCTGTAGTTGAAGAAAAATCCGCGAAGAAATCCGGCAAGGGCAAGAAGAAGTAGCTCAAACAATACGCTCCCATTTCGGGAGAAATCTAAACCACCAAATCACTTGTCGGCGCGGCGACCAATGTCCCGCGCCGACATTTTTATGCCCAGCGGTTTTTGAGGTCAATTCGGCTTCTTCGGTCAAGGCGTTTGTAGGGGCGGGGCTTGCCCCGCCCGAGCGTCAGCGCGACCGGAGTTGCTCCGACGAGCACGCCTACGTCGGCATCTTAAAGAAGAAATACAAACCCATAAAAAAGAAAATAATATCCGGCGCCCACCCCGCCAAAAACGGCGGCAACTGCCCAACTCCACCCATCGCCGTCAAGAGCTCCGCCCCCAGCCAATATAAAATCCCGATCGCCACACCTACAGCCACGCCACCAACGGCCCCCCGCGTCCCCACCAAAAACGCAAACGGAAACGCCAGCAACATACTAATAGGCGCAATCAGCGGAAACGCCAGTTTCCTGTGCCACTGTACCAGCAGCGGCGATACATCGAATCCCGCCTTCTGCAGG
>DATAMU010001003.1:0-2592 GCA_036266605.1 Candidatus Acidiferrum sp.
GTATCGGCCTGTCTCGCACTGATCGCGTTCAACGTCGTATTGCTTGCGGGATGCAACGGCGTCGTCCATACGACGACCACGCCGAACGGCAATGGCTCCGGCGATCCGTCCGCGCCGATGATTACGACGCAACCGATCAGCCAAACGGTGGGAGTTGGGCAGAGCGCGTCATTTGTTGTGATCGCGACAGGAAGCGCGCCGCTCAGCTACCAGTGGCAGAAAAACGGCGCGAACATCGCTGGCGCGACTTCAACTTCGTACACGACGCCGGCCGCAACGACGGGCGACAATGCCGCGAAATTTTCTGTCGTAGTCAGCAACTCTGCCGGAAGCGTGGCGAGCAATGTTGCGACGCTGACGGTTACTGCGGCGCAGGGAAGTGGCGCGCCGCAAATCACGACGCAGCCTGAGAGCCAGTCCGTGACGGCCGGCCAAATGGCGACGTTCACGGTCGTTGCGACCGGCAGCCCGACGCTGACCTATCAGTGGCAGAAAAATCACGCGAATATCACTGGCGCGACGTCGTCCTCGTATACGACCCCTGCCACAGCAACGTCAGACAGCGGCGAGACATTCGACGTCGTCGTCAGCAATTCCATCGGCAGCGTCACCAGCGTTTCGGCTTCGCTCACGGTCAACGCTCCAGGCAGCACACCGCCAGGCGGCTCGACCGCGGATGTGACGACCTATCATTACGACAACCTCCGGACTGGCCAAAATACGCACGAGACGATTCTGACGCACGCAAAAGTGAATTCCTCAACGTTCGGATTGCTCGGAGCGATCCCGGTTGATGGGCACGTCGATGCTCAACCTCTCTATCTGTCGAACGTCGCGATCCCTGGGCAGGGAAACAAGAATGTGCTCTATGTGGTGACCGAGCATGATTCGGTTTACGCGTTCGATGCGGATAGCGTCAGCGGCAGCTCCGCGACGACGCTGTGGCACAGCTCGATGCTCGCGGCGGGCGAAACGTCGAGCGACGATCGCAATTGCGGACAGGTCTCGCCGGAAATTGGGATCACGTCAACGCCGGTGATCGATCGCACCCGCAACGCGATTTATCTTGTCGCGGTGTCCAAGACGTCGGGTGGCAACTACATTCATCGGTTTCATGCGCTCGATCTGACGACGGGGCACGAATTGTTCGGCGGACCCACTACGATCACCGCGACGTACCCGGGTTCGGGCGCGAACAGTTCCAACGGAAATGTAGTGTTCGATCCGAAGCAATACAACGAGCGGCCGGGACTGCTGCAAGTCGGCGGCACGATTTTCACGACGTGGGGATCGCACTGCGACGCCGGGCCGTACACGTCGTGGGTGATGTCTTACAGCGCCGATACGCTGCACCAGACTGGCGTGATTGATTTGGTTCCCAACGGAAACGAAGGCGGCATCTGGATGGCAGGCGCGGCGCCGGGTGCGGATGCGTCGGGCATCTACTTCATCATCGGCAACGGCGAATTTGGAACGTCGCTCGACTCCAACGGATTCCCGGTCAACAAGAATTGCGGCAATTGTTTTGCGAAGATTTCATCCACCACGCCGCTCGCGCTGAAAGACTACTTCACTCCATCAAACACCGTCGCGGAATCCGCCAGCGATACGGACTTCGGTTCGGGCGGTCCGCTGCTACTGCCGGATGTCACTGACTCGAACGGTCAGACACGTCATCTTGCCGTCGGCGCCGGCAAGGACAGCATCATCTACGTCGTCGATCGCGACAAAATGGGGAAGTTCAATTCGAGCAACGACAATATCTACCAGAAGATTAGCGGCGCTTTGTCGGGTGGTGTGTGGTCGAAACCAAGCTACTTCAATGGCGTTGTTTACTACGGTGCGGTCGGTGATTCGATTAAAGCGTTTCCCATCTCGGGCGGCAAGCTCGCGACGACGTCGTCGTCGCACAGCTCGCGCACGTTTGGCTATCCCGGCGCGACGCCGGTGATTTCGGCAAACGGCACCACGGACGGCATCGTTTGGGTCGTGGAGAATGGAGGCACCGGCGTGCTTCATGCGTACGATGCCGGCAATCTGGCCACCGAACTTTACAATTCCACGCAGAGTTCGAACGCCCAATTCTCGGGCAATAAATTCATCACGCCGATTGTCATCAACGGCAGGGTCTACGTAGGGACCCAGACTTCAGTGGTTGTATTCGGCCTCAAGTAGCCCGCCACAATCAGCGGTCCGGCAAAAGTTTTCATCGAAAAAAAAGAGACGGGCGTCATGCCCGTCTCTTTCAACTTTCTCACGCAATGCTGACCGCGTTACGTTCATTAAACAGCGGCTTACTTCGTCTTCAGATCCTTCAACAGGTGATTGACCAGCCCGTTGATCTCATCCTGGGTGAGCGAAAACGTATCTCGCCGCACTGGCTTTTCTCCGATCGCCTGATACACCAAATGCCGCGACGGATTCTGCATAAAGTTAAACGCGATCGTTCCCGCGCGCCAATGCACCTGCTCGTAGCCGACCGCCCCCGGACCGTAACCCCACCCGCGATAGCATCCATAAGGTCCGCAGATCAGCCCCGGATACGCACCGGGATAGTAGGTCTGCACCGTCTCTCTGCGCTTTTCCGTCGCG
>DATAMU010001004.1:0-2017 GCA_036266605.1 Candidatus Acidiferrum sp.
GTCCGGCCTTGCGCGCCGGAGCCCCGAAAAGATGTACGCGCAACTGGAACGCATCGCGCCCCAGCACATCGACATTTGCGTCCTCGACACGTTTCGAGCCGCTGTGGCACAAGCGCGCAATCCACGATTGCCGGCGGAGAAGTGTCAATGGTGGTGGTGGAGTTCCCTCAGGAAGAAAGGATGAGCGAAACGCCATGCAGAAAGTGTTGATCGACGTATTCGTTGTTCCCGAAGAATCAAAACCCCCGTTTCTCGATCGCTCCCGACAGGTTCAGGAATTCCTGCGAACCTTACCCGGATTTGTCGAAGGCTTCCTTCATGAAAAAATCGATGGCAACGGCCGCTTTAACGTTGTGACGACCGCGGTCTGGGAGAGCGAATCCGCCTACGAAAACGCCAAGAAGGCGACAGCCGAAGAGTTTCAGAAGACAGGCTTCAATCCGCAAGAGATGATGAAGCAGCTCAAAGTCGAAGTGGAACGAGCCGTCTATCGCAGATCACCGTACTAAACTTTAGCCTGAAATCCGTAGCGATAAGGATGACCGAAGAGAATGATGAGGCGGCGCACGTCAAAAAAGTTGGAAGTCACAACGCCGGACCTCGTGATCCTCAGCCTTCTGGCCGAGCGCCCGATGCACGGCTATCAGGTCAACCTCGAACTCGAGCGGCGCAACGTTCGCGAATGGGCAGCCGTTTCGCGCCCACAAATTTACTACTCGCTCGAGAAGCTAGCAGGCGCCAACCTCATTCGCGCCGGCGAATCCGAAGACCCCTCCGCCGGCCCCGACCGCCGCGTTTTCGAAACGACCGCGAAAGGCCGCCACGCCCTCAGCGACGCCCTAGAACGCGAAGATTGGACCACCCAGCGCGATCGCCCGCAATTCCTGACCTGGGTAGCTCTCTCCTGGCAAGCGCGCCCCGGCGTTTTCAAAAAACAGCTCGCCCGCCGAAAAGAATTTCTACAGCGCGAAATCGCACGCGAAAAAGAAACGCTCGACTCTATCCTCGCCGAAGTCGGCCACCCCTATCACGAAGCCGCGTGGATGGTCACCCTGATGCTCGACCAGTTCGAAACAGAATTGAAGTGGCTTCGCAAAGTCGAACGCGAACTCCCCAAGCGCGCCTCCGCCAAAAATCCCGACTACGCGAAGTGACTTCGAAGCTCCCCGCGCAGGCGCGCCACTCCGACTAAAAATCCTCATCATCCCCAATCGGCGGCCCATCCGGCGCCTCCGCCGGCATCGTCATCACCACCTTCGTCGGATCCTTCTCCCACTGTTCAATCTCCCGCGCCACAAACGCAAAATACACCGCCGCCGCATCCTCCGCCGACCGCAGCGTACCCGCACCCGCTGAATTCTTCGCCTTATAAAGTCGCAACTCCGCACTCGCCACCGCCCGCACCTCCGGCAGCGTCGTCGTATCATTCGCCAGCGCCATCAAATTCACCAGCGCCGCGTTGTCCACCGCTCGCCCAATCTCTCCCAAATATCCCGCCGCCCCGGCCCCTGCATGCGTTGCCGCCAAAATCTGATCGATCACCTCCGCCAGCCCCGGATTCGCTGCATCCCGATAGTGAAACTCCACCAGCCGCGCCGCCCGCTGCGGATTCAACAAAAATCCCATCGCCAGCTGCGCGAAACCCTCCGCAGGCGCCACCGCATCAAACGCCGGACTCGTCCGAATCTTGAAATCCTCCCGCCCGCGCGCATACATCACCGGCCGCGGCGGAATCATCTTCACCAACGACTCCGGCAGAGCCAACGCGCGCGGATCGAGCGTCGCCAACACCGCCTTCAACGCGCGCCGCTGTTCCGCCCCCGCGACAATCGCCGTCGGCGCTTCGCCATCCCCGCGCACCGCAAACGTGTAATCCATCCCGCCGATCAACTTGCTCGCCGCCTCCATCTGATACCGATGCAGCATAAAAATCGGCACCAGCGTATCTTCCAGCGTCGCCAGCGGCGCTCCCTCGCGAATATTGTTCTCTCCGAATCGCGCCAGAGCAGCCGCCCGC